>JAKACL010000118.1 GCA_021821425.1 Pseudomonadota bacterium | reverse complement strand
TGCTGCCGGCTGCAGCTCGACCTGCGCGAGTTGTTGAAGCGCGGCAACGGCCTGTTCGGCTCGGCCGAGCAGACCGGCTCGGTCGGCGTGGTGACGGTCAACTGCGCGCGCCTGGGCCACGAATACCGGGGCGACGAAGCGGGGCTGCTGCGCCGCCTCGACGCGCTGCTCGGCATGGCGAGGAACGGGCTGGAAATCAAGCGCAAGGAAATCCAGCGCCTGATGGACAACGGCCTGTTCCCCTACACCAGGCGCTATCTCGGCACCCTGCGCAACCACTTCTCGACCATCGGCGTCAACGGCGTCAACGAGATGATCCGCAACTTCAGCGGGGACGAACACGACATCACCAGCGAATGGGGCCACGCGTTCGCGGTGCGTCTGCTCGACCACATCCGCGGGCGGATTGCCGCCTTCCAGGAAGAGACCGGCCACATGTACAACCTGGAAGCCACGCCGGCCGAGGGCACCACCTACCGCTTCGCCAAGGAAGACGCCAGGCGCTATCCGGGCATCCTGCAGGCGGGCACCATTGATGCGCCCTACTACACCAATTCGTCGCAGCTGCCGGTGGGCTTCACCGACGACGCCTTCGAGGCGCTGGAGCGGCAGGACGACCTGCAGCGCAAGTACACCGGCGGCACCGTGCTGCACCTCTACATGTCCGAACACATTTCTTCGGCAGAGGCGTGCAAGAACCTGGTGCGGCGCGCGCTGACGCGTTTCCGCCTGCCCTACATCACCATCACGCCCACCTTTTCCATCTGTCCCAAACACGGCTACCTCGCCGGCGAGCACGAATTCTGCCCCGCGTGCGACGAGGAAGCCCTGTCCCGCAAACGCGCTGTTGCCGCATAAACCCAGGAGATCGAAATGAACGACATGACCGTACCGACCCACCCCCTGAACGCCGCCGACCTGAAGGACGAGGAACGCACCCGCTGCGAAGTGTGGACCCGCGTGATGGGCTATCACCGCCCGGTGACGAGCTTCAACAAGGGGAAAAAGAGCGAGCACCGCGAGCGGCGGTTTTTTGTCGAAGGCCGGTGTTCGAATTGAGCCTGTGATGCCCATCAATGCGTCATTCCGGGCTGCGACCCGGCATCCAGCGATTAAACGGGATGCCGGCATTCGCCGGCATGACGACGATGTGTTGTTCGTGCACGGTGAAAGACCATGCTCCGCGTCGGTGGCCTGACCCCGCTGTCCACCGCCGACTGGCCCGGCATGCTGGCCGCGGTGGTGTTCTGCCAGGGTTGCCCGTGGCGCTGCAACTATTGCCACAACCCGCACCTGATTCCCCCGCGCGGCGACACTGAAATTCCGTGGGACGAAGTGCTGGCTTTTCTGCATCGGCGTCAGGGCCTGCTCGACGGCGTGGTGTTTTCCGGCGGCGAGCCGACGCTGCAGCCCGGGCTGGCGGACGCAATGCGCGCGGTGCGCGCGCTTGGATTCAAGGTCGGCCTGCACACCGGCGGCGCCTATCCGCGCCGGCTCGCCGAGGTGCTGTCGCTGGTGGACTGGGTAGGACTGGACGCGAAAGCGCCGTTCGCCGAATACCCGCGCATCACCGGCGTTGCCGGCAGCGGCGTTCCGGCAATGGCCAGCCTCGAACATGTCCTGGCCAGCGGTGTCGCCCACGAAATCCGCACCACCGTGCATCCGACGCTACTGTCCCACGCCGATGTCGCGTGCCTGGCGCAGGAACTGTCGGCGCGCGGCGTGACGCGTCATGTCATCCAGGCGTTTCGAAGCCAGGGCTGCGCGGATGCAAGGCTGGTTCGGGACGGGCGGATCGCCACGGCATCAGCGAATACGGTATAAACGAACGCTTGGCAGATGCGCCGCAATCTGTAGAATATTGCCATGCGTCGCTTAATCGCCCTGATCATCATGCTTGTCATCCCCCTCCAGGTCGTCTGGGCGGCGGCTGGCTTGTATGGACACCTGGGCACGGGAGCTGTGGGCGCGCATGTTCACGAACACGAACACCATCACGATGCCGGACACCCCAGCCACGACCTCGTGCAACTCGGCAGCACGGATGACGGGCAGCATAACGAGGACGGTCATCACGACCGCCACTGCCATCATGTCCTCTCCTTCATCCTCCCGGAATCTGGTCTCACCCCAGGCTTGATGTCATCCGGTGGCCGGATTCCGCATCCGCCCGCTGTCTTCTTTACCCGCACTCCCCCGCTTCTCGACCGTCCCCCGCTAGCGCACGCCTGAACCGGCGAGCGTTTGCTTCAACGCGACATCATGTCGCGGTCGTGTTTCGCACGCCGGTGTTCTTCGTTCCATTGAGTTATCACGAGGAAAAACCATGCGAATCACGCTATCCGTAATTCTGCTCGTGCTGCCGTTGGCGGCGTGGGCGCAAACACCGCAAACCGAGCCGGATGCTGGTACGCCGCGCGCCAGCGAACCAGCAGCCCCGCTTACCCTAAAAGCGGCCCTAGAGCTGGCGCTTGGCGCCAACCCTGAACTTTCGGCGGCGGGCCGCGAGCTGGAGGCGCTCGACGCCACCATCACTCAGGCACAGGTCCGACCCAACCCGGAATTTTCGGCCTTGATCGAGGACACGCGCCGGGCGACGCGGACCACGACGCTGCAGTTGAACCAGCCGATCGAGCTGGGCGGCAAACGTGGCGCCAGGATCGAAGCCGCCGAGCGCAGCCGAGATGCCGCGTCGCTGGAGCTGGACGCCAAGCGCGCCGAGATTCGCGCGGCAGTGACGGCGGCGTTTTTCGACGTGCTGGTCGCACAGGAACGTTTGTGGCTTGCCCAGGCATCGGTCGAACTCGCGCAACGCGCGACGGCCGCCGCCGCACGGCGGGTCACGGCCGGCAAGGTGTCGCCGGTCGAAGAAACCCGGGCGCGCGTGGCCGAGGCCGGCGCACGGGTCGAACTCGCGACGGCCGCCAGCGAATTGGCGACCGCGCGCCGTCGGCTGGCAGCCACCTGGGCCAATCCGTCGCCGCGTTTCGAACGCGCCGAGGGCGATCCGGAAGCCCTGCCGCCGCTCCCTGACCTGGCCGATCTGAACGCGCGCCTCGCCGCTTCGCCCAGCTTGCTGCGGGCCAAAATCGAGGTCGAGCGCCGGCAAGCGCTGGCGCAAGTCGAACGCAGTCGCCGCGTTCCGGACCTGACCGTCAGCCTGGGTGCCAAACGCAACGAGGAACTGGGCCTCAACCAGGCGGTTTTCGGCGTTTCGATGCCGATCCCGGTGTTCGACCGCAATCAGGGAAACCTGCTGGAAGCGTTGCGCCGCACCGACAAGGCACGGGACCAACTGTCCGCCGCCGAGATCCGCCTGCTCAATGAACTGGCTGTTGCATACGAGCGGCTAAGTACCGCACGCCAGGAAACAGCGTCGCTGCGGCGGGACGTTCTTCCAGGCGCGCAAAGTGCGCTGGATGCCGCAACCCGAGGCTTCGAACTCGGCAAATTCAGCTTTCTAGACGTACTCGATGCGCAGCGCACGCTATTTCAGGCCCGCGCGCAAAGCCTGCGCGCATTGGCCGAAGCGCACCGATCAGCAGCCGAAATCGAGCGCATTCTTGGCGACACACCTCCGGCACCCGCTGCCGTCCAACCGTAGGAACTCAACATGAAATTCAATCCGAACAAGAAACAGGCGCTGGTTATTGCCGGGGTTCTGGCAGTCGGCGCACTCCTCGCGGCGCTGATCCTCGGTACCGGCAAACCGCAGATGGCAACCGAAGCGCACGACGAACCCGCCGGCCAGGCCGAGGGCGGCCACGAAGACGTGGGCGCGCCGCAAAAAGGCCCGCACGGCGGCAAGCTTTTCACGCAGGATGGCTACGGCGTCGAGGTGACAATCTTCGAGACCAACGTCGAGCCGCAGTTTCGCGTTTACACCTACCTGAACGACAAGCCGCTGGCGCCGTCGGCGAGCGAGGTCACCCTCACGCTGGAGCGGCTGGGTCGCGCGCCGCAGGTATTCCGCTTTACCCCGGAAGACGATTACCTGAAGGGCGACGCCATCGTCGATGAGCCGCATTCGTTCAAGGTCGGCATCGCAGCGCGGCACGGCGGAAAATCGTATCGATTTGGCTACGAGCAGGTCGAGGCGCGGGTCGCGATGTCGGATCAGCAGGTGCAGCAAAACAAGGTCGAGATACTGCGAGCAGGCCCGGCGCGCATTCAGAGCGTGCTGGAGTTGATCGGCGAGATTCGTTTCAACGAAGACCGTCAGGTTCACGTCGTGCCGCGCCTCGCCGGCGTCGTCGAGTCCGTCTCGGCCAACGCGGGCGACCGGGTCAAAAAAGGCCAGGTGCTCGCGGTGATTTACAGCCCGGCATTGGCCGACCAGCGCAGCGAACTGCTCGCCGCGCAAAAACGCCTGACGCTGGCGCGCTCGACGTTCACGCGCGAGAAAAAATTGTGGGAGGACAAAATCTCCGCCGAGCAGGATTACCTGCAAGCGCAGGCTGCCATGCAGGAAGCCGAAATCGCGGCGCAAAACGCGCGCCAGAAACTGGCGTCGATTGGCGGCGAACTGCGCGGCAGCGGCAACCTCACACGCTACGAAATTCGTGCGCCGATCAGCGGCGTGGTGGTCGAAAAGAAAGTCTCGCTGGGCGAAACGGTGAAGGAAGACGGGATGATCTTCGTCGTCGCCGATCTGTCCACGGTGTGGGCGGAAATGACGATTTATGCCAAAGACCTCAACACCGTGAAAGTCGGCCAGAAAGCCACTGTCAAGGCGACCGCGTTCGAATCCGAGAGCAGTGGCGTCATTTCCTATGTCGGCGCACTGGTGGGCGAGCAAACCCGCACGGCCAAGGCGCGCGTCGTATTGCCCAATCCCCAGGGCGTCTGGCGTCCCGGCCTGCCGGTCAATATCCAGGTGGTGTCGGGGGAGGTCGACGTGCCGGTGGCCGTGTCCGCCGAGGCGATCCAGACCGTGCGCGACTGGACGGTGGTGTTCGGCCGCTACGGCGACCAGTTCGAAGCGCGTCCGGTTGAATTGGGGCGCAGCGACGGCAAGCTCACCGAGATCATCAGCGGCCTGAACGCGGGCGAGCAATACGCCGCGAAAAACAGCTTCCTCATCAAGGCCGACATCGGCAAGTCCGGCGCGAGCCACGACCACTAGGAGGCCGTCATGAAACAGACCATTGCGGTTGCCCAGCCGCATCGACTCTGCCCGATCGACCCAGCCGACCATGTCGACGAAGCCACTCGCCCCACCGCTCATTTCGGCTTGCCGGGTGACGGCCTGATTGTCGTCTCCGAATTGGGCGACGCGCTGCGCATTCGCTCCTGCGAACGCGGCGACGCCGCTCTTTAAAAGGAAAGCATTCCATCATGTTCGACAAAATCATTCAGTTCGCCATCGAGCAGCGCTGGCTCGTCCTGCTCGCGGTTTTAGGCATGGCCGCGTTCGGCGTCTACAGCTATCAAAAGCTGCCGATCGACGCAGTGCCCGACATCACCAATGTGCAGGTTCAGATCAACAGTTCCGCCCCCGGCTATTCGCCGCTGGAGTCCGAGCAGCGCATCACCTTCCCCATCGAGACCGTGATGGCCGGGCTGCCGGGGCTGGAACAAACGCGCTCGCTGTCGCGCTACGGCCTGTCGCAGGTTACGGTGATCTTCAAGGAAGGCACCGATATCTATTTCGCGCGCCAGCTGGTCAACGAGCGCATCAGCCAGGCCAAGGGAAAACTGCCTGCGGGTATCAATCCAGAGTTGGGGCCGATCTCGACCGGGCTGGGCGAGATTTACATGTGGACGGTGGAGGCCAAACCTGGCGCGTTGAAACCCGACGGCACGCCCTACACCGCAATGGATCTCAGGGAAATTCAGGACTGGATCATCAAACCGCAGTTGCGCAACGTGCCGGGGGTGACCGAAATCAACACCATCGGCGGCTACGCCAAGTCGTTTCAGGTATCGCCGCTGCCCGACAAGCTCGTCGCGCACGGCCTGAGTCTGGTGGATCTGGTCGCCGCCATCGAGCGCAACAACGCCAACGTGGGGGCGGGCTACATCGAAAAACGCGGCGAGCAATACCTGATCCGCGCGCCCGGACAGGTTGCCGATCTCGCCGACATCGGCAACATCGTCGTCGCCAGCCGGCAGGGCGTGCCGGCACGCATCCGCGACGTCGCCGAAGTCGGCCTTGGGCAGGAGTTGCGCACCGGGGCCGCGTCCGAAAACGGTCGCGAAATCGTACTGGGCACCGTCTTCATGCTGATTGGCGAAAACAGCCGCATCGTCTCGCAGGCGGTCGCCAAGCGGCTCGAAGAAGTCAACCGCAGCCTGCCCGCGGGGGTCATCGCGCAGACCGTGTACGACCGCACGATCCTGGTCGACAAGGCGATCGACACGGTGAAGAAGAACCTGATCGAGGGCGCATTGCTGGTGATCGCGGTTTTGTTCCTGTTCCTCGGCAACATCCGCGCGGCGATCATCACTGCGCTGGTCATTCCGCTGTCGATGCTGTTCACCTTCACCGGCATGGTCACGAACAAGGTCAGCGCCAATTT
Source organism: Pseudomonadota bacterium (assembly GCA_021821425.1). Next base: position 2,246 of record JAKACL010000118.1, on the reverse strand, counting down.
AATGAGCCTCGGCGCGCTCGACTTCGGCATCATCATCGACGGCGCGGTGGTCATCGTCGAGAACTGCGTACGCCGGCTCGCGCACGCGCAGGCGCATTTCAAACGTCCGCTCACCCGCACCGAACGCTTCCATGAAGTCTTCGCCGCCGCGCGCGAGGCGCGCCGCCCCCTGATTTTCGGCCAGCTCATCATCATGGTCGTCTACCTGCCGATCTTTGCGCTCACCGGCGTCGAAGGCAAGATGTTCCATCCGATGGCGTTCACCGTCGTCGTCGCCTTGCTGGGCGCGATGATTCTGTCTGTGACCTTCATCCCCGCAGCGGTTGCGCTGTTGATCGGCAACAAGGTCAGCGAAAAGGAAAACCGCCTGATGCAATGGGCATCGCGCGGCTACGCGCCGATACTCGCCTGGGGCATGGGCAATAAAGCCCTGGTGCTCACCGTTGCGGGGGTTGCGGTGGTGCTGTCCGGCCTGCTCGCGACCCGCATGGGCAGCGAATTCGTGCCGAGTCTCAACGAGGGCGACATTGCGCTGCACGCCTTGCGTATTCCCGGCACCAGTTTGACGCAGGCGATCGAGATGCAGACCGAGCTTGAACGTACGATCAAGCAGTTTCCCGAAGTCGAGCGAATTTTCGCCAAAATGGGCACCGCTGAAATTGCGACCGACCCGATGCCGCCAAGCGTGGCCGACAACTTCATCATGCTGAAACCGCGGTCGGAATGGCCCGACCCGAGCCGCACCAAGGCCGAGCTTGTGATGGCCATGCAGGAGGCGGTCGGCAAAGTGCCCGGCAACAACTACGAGTTCACCCAGCCGATCCAGATGCGCTTCAACGAGCTGCTATCCGGCGTGCGCAGCGATGTCGCGGTCAAGGTGTTCGGCGACGATATGGACACGATGAACAGCACCGCCGCCGAAATTTCCGAAGTGCTGGAAAAAATCCCCGGTGCGGCCGACGTCAAGGTCGAACAGACGACCGGGTTGCCGATGATGACGATCCAGATCGACCGGGAAAAAGCCGCGCGGCTCGGGGTCAACGTCGGCGATATCCAGGAGGCGATCGGCATTGCCATCGGTGGACGCGACGCCGGCGTACTGTTCGAGGGCGACCGGCGCTTCGACATCGTCGTGCGCCTGCCGGAACGCCTGCGCAGCGATCTGACGGCGCTGAAGCAACTGCCGATCAGGATGCCCATGGACGCCACGACCGGCGCGGGCCACAGCTATCTGCAACTGGGCGACGTCGCAAGCTTCATCGTCGCCCCCGGCCCCAACCAGATCAGCCGGGAGGATGGCAAGCGTCGCGTCGTCGTCACCGCCAACGTTCGCGGCCGCGACATCGGCTCGTTCGTCAATGAGGCCGATCTGGCGATCCAGCAAAACGTCAAGGTTCCGACCGGCTACTGGATCACCTGGGGCGGCACTTTCGAGCAATTGCAGTCGGCGGCCAAGCGTCTCCAGATCGTGGTGCCCGTGGCGTTGCTGCTGGTTTTCATGCTGTTGTTCGCGATGTTCAACAACATGAAGGACGGCCTCCTGGTTTTTACCGGCATCCCGTTCGCGCTCACCGGCGGCATTCTCGCGCTGTGGCTGCGCGACATCCCATTGTCCATTTCGGCAGGCGTCGGTTTCATCGCGCTGTCGGGGGTCGCAGTGCTCAATGGCCTGGTGATGGTGTCCTTCATCCGCACCCTGCGCGAACAGGGCCGCGCGCTCGATACCGCAATATCCGAGGGCGCGCTCACCCGCCTGCGTCCGGTGCTGATGACCGCGCTCGTCGCCTCGCTCGGCTTCATTCCGATGGACATCGCCACCGGCACTGGCGCGGAAGTGCAGCGGCCGCTTGCTACCGTCGTCATCGGCGGCATCCTTTCTTCGACCGCATTGACGCTGCTGGTCCTGCCGATCCTGTACCGGCTGGTCCACCGTAAAGAAGAAGAGGAAGATTCGCGCGCCGTTGATCGCAACGGATTACAGACACAGCAAGCCTGACCTGAGACAAAGTAATTGGAGATTCAAATATGACCGTAAATGGGACACCTGACTTCTTGCCGCGATGGATCGGGATCGCGTTGCGTTCCCGCTGGCTGGCGTTCATCTGCATTTTGTTGCTCAGCGTGATGGCGGGTAGCGCGTTCGCTCACGCAGTCACCGCGGGGGACAAGGGTTATATCCAGGAAATTTCGGGCGTCAACCTGCTGCCCTTCATGTACCTGGGCGCCAAGCACATGATGACGGGTTA
>JAKACL010000117.1 GCA_021821425.1 Pseudomonadota bacterium | reverse complement strand
GCCCTGCGCAGCGCCATCGCCGGTTTTTATGCGACACGTTGGCAGGCCACCGTCGATCCCGCGCACGTGATCGTCACGCCCGGCGCATCGGGCGCGCTGCTGCTGGCATTGGGTCTGCTGGCCGGCCCGGGTGACGAGGTACTGATGGCCGACCCCGGCTATCCCTGCAACCGCCATTTTGCCCGCTTCTGCGATGCGCGCGCGGTCGGCATTCCGGTCGGCGCCGACAGCGGCTTCCAGCTCACGCTCGACCTGATCGAACGCCACGCCACGCCGAGCACGCGTGCAGTGCTGATCGCCAGTCCGTCCAATCCGACCGGCACCGCCGTCGCAGCGGATGAACTGGCGCGCATTCACAGCTGGTGTGCGGGACACGCGATTGCGCTGATCGTCGACGAAATCTATCTGGCGCTGACCTACGACGGAGAGGAACACAGCGCCGCGCGCTGGGACGACGTGTTCGTCATCAACAGCTTTTCGAAATATTTCCAGATGACCGGCTGGCGACTGGGCTGGCTGCGTGCGCCCGCCTGGGCGCTGGCCGATCTGGAACGCCTGGCACAAAATCTTTTTCTGGCTGCGTCCACGCCGGCGCAGCACGCGGCCTTGGCCGCATTCTCGACGACTACGCTGGCGGAACTCGAGACCCGCAAGGCCGAACTGCGCGAGCGCCGCGATTATCTGCTGCCTGCGCTGCGCGAACGCGGATTGGTCGTCCCCGCCCAGCCGCAGGGCGCATTTTATTTATATGCCGATTGCAGCGCGCACACCGACGACAGCTTTCGCTTTGCGCAAAACCTGCTGGAACAGGCCGGCGTGGCGCTCACGCCGGGCATCGATTTTGGCGCGCATCAGCCGCAACGCTACCTGCGCGTCGCCTACACCCAGCCGCTTCCGCGCCTGATCGAAGCGGTGGCACGCCTCGACCGATTCATAGCCTGAACACACACTCCCCGGGAATTGCAGGCGAAAAAAAACCGGCCCGAAGGCCGGTTTTGCGTTCCTTGACCCGGAATTACTGGGCGGGAGCGGGAGCCGGAGCCGGGACAGCAGCGTCAGCCGCAGCGCCGGCAGCTTCGCCAGCAGCAGTTGCAGCTTCGCCAGCAGCGTCAGCAGCTTCGCCAGCAGCAGCAGCGGCTTCACCGGCAGCGTCGCCAGCGTCGGTAGCCGCTTCGGTCGCGACTTCAGCCGCTTCGGTGGCGACTTCAGCAGCAGCTTCGGGGGCGGCGGCTTCTTCTTTTTGGCCACAAGCGGTCATGGAAACAGCCAGCAGAGCGGCCAGGAGAACGGAATATTTCATTTGATTTCCCTTTACGTACGAATATAAAAACCCACACCAGAGATCGGTCCGGGACTTGAGATCCAGCCGACGCGCGGATTCTAGCAAATCGGCAAAAGAAAACCACAATCTATTAATTTTCTTCCATTTTGGCCGTTACACGTTGTTACGCCGCAACAGATTGCGCTGTCCGCATGGGCAGGCACGCGCTGGCGTATCAGTCGAAACCATTTCCGCAAGCGCTATTCGGCACTCTTTTCAAGCACGAAGGCCAGCAGGGCATCGGGCAGGTTTCCCGCCGCCAGGGCACGGCGAAACGCCGCGCGCGCTTCGCCGACCCGGCCCTGCGCTTCCAGCGCGAGGCCCAGTCCCATCCACCAGGTCCCCTGCCCCGGCTGCTGGTCGAGCGCCAGTTCGTACTGGTGCGCCGCCTCGGCATGCCGCCCCAGGTTCACCAGCAATGCCGCCAGCGTGGCGCGGTATTCCGCATTGACGCCGCGTCCTGCCTGTCCGCCCAGCAAGGTTGCGGCCGCCGCCGCCGTATTGCCCCGCGCCGCCTGCAGCCGCGCCAGCGCCAGCGCAAACCACGCTTCCTCGGGCGCGATCGCGCGTCCTTCATTCAGCACCGCTTCGGCTTCCCGGTCCTGACCCGCCTCGCTCAGCAGCGTAGCCAGCATCTGGCGCGCCGCAATGTGGCGGGGAAACGCCTGGAGCGCGGCTTCCAGCAGGGGACGCGCCTGGGCATCGCGGCCCGCGCGGACCTGTGCGATCGCCTTGCGATAGTGCGTTTCGGCGTCTTCCTCGGGGGTGGGCTGCCGCACCTGCTTGCGAATCTCCGGTGGTGGCGCTGCAGCGGGCGGCGCGTGTACGACCGCTGCCACGGGCACGGGAGGCAATGCGGGTGGCGTGGGATCAACGGGCGGCGCAAGCGTCTCTGCGGGCAACGCGGGGGGAGACGCAGGTGTCTCAGCCGGCAGCGCCACCGGGGGGGCCACCGGAACCGGCTCAACGGCCACCGGCGGCGCGGTTTCCGCTACCGGCCCATTCGCTGCGGGCGGCAAGGGCTCGAGCGGAGCCGGCATGTCGGCGGGCTGCGGCCACAGCCAGAGCAGCACGCCGGCGAGCGCCAGCAGCGCGCCGGTCACGCCCCACAGCGCCGTGACGACACGTCGCGGCGATGCCGGCGCCTGCGCGGGCGCCGGGGCGGCGGGGGCGGCGTCCTTGCGCGCATCGAGTTCGCGCAGGGTCTGGTTGATGATGCTCATGCGGACTGCTCCGGCCGGGCCATCATGTCAAGCTGGCCAGATACAGCCCGCCCGCGGCTACGCCGGCGGCGCACAGCGCCAGCACACCCGCTGCCCAGCGCCGGGCGCGGTGAAGCGGGCGGGCAGCCAGGGTGTCGCGCGCGGCCAGTCGCATGTCACGCCTGTCGACATGCCATAGCCCCCGACCGTACGCCAACATCAGGGCCTTGTGGGCAATGACGTTGACAACACGCGGCACGCCACGGCTGGCCTGATACAGCAGGCCGACGCTGGGTGCGCCGAACGGCGATCCCCGGCCAACAGCGTAGCCGGCACGCGCAAGCCGATGGTCGAGATAGCGCGGCAGCTCGGCGCGCGTCAGCGGGCGCAGCCGGTCGTGGAAACTGATCCGGGTCTTCAACTGCGGCACGGCATCGAGACGTTCGTCCAGTTCCGGCTGCCCGCACAGCACAATGGTCAGCAGCTTGCGCTTTTCGGTTTCCAGGTTGGACAGCAGGCGGATCGTTTCCAGGCTCGCGAGCGGGATCGCCTGCGCCTCGTCGACGATCAGCACCACATGGAGCTGCTGCTGCGCCAGCGCGATCAGCCGCGACAGGATGGCCTTGTGCACGTGGTAATGGCTGTCCTCGCCCGTCAGCGTGAGCCCCATCTCTTCGGCCACCGCAAACAGGATGCCGTCGGGCTCGAGCGCAGGATTGGGCAGATAGACGGCACGACAGTGCGGGGGCATCGAAGCCAGCAAGGTGCGGCACAACAGGGTCTTGCCGGTGCCGACCTCGCCGACGATCTTGATGAAGCCTTCGCCATTCTCCAGCGCGTACAGCAAGGTGTTGAGCGCTTCCTGATGCGGCGGCGAGGCAAAAAAGAAGTCGGTGTCAGGCGTCAGCCCGAACGGCGCCTCGGCAAGGCCGAAATGCGCCAGGTATGACAGGCTGCGGCTGTCCGGTGCCGCCGCGGTGCGGTCGCTGCACGGATTCGGTTCAGCGGGCATGGCGCACGCCAGCGTGCTCATGGCTGCGTAGCGGGCCGCTCGAAGCGTTCGAGGCGGAGACGCGTGGCTTCCGCATCGGCCTGCCAGTCGTCATGGCTGTTGATGACAGTCGGCTTGATCAGGATCACCAGTTCGCTCTTGCTCGCATGCTGGTTGGTATTGCCGAAGAAATAACCCAGCAGCGGGACGCTGCCCAGACCGGGCACGCGGTTGGCTGTGTCGTCGAATGACTGCTTCATCATGCCGCCGATGGCGACGATGCGGCCGTCCTCCACCTGCACGATGCTGTCGGTTTCCGATACGGCGCTGGAGGCGAGCGGCAAGGTCAGGCTGCCCGCCTCGCCTGCATCGATGTTCTTGATCTTTTCCGTCACCACGCTGACCGAGGGCCGCACATGCAGCGTGATGCGGCCTTTCTCGTCGATCTGCGGCGTGACGTCGAGCGCAATGCCGGAGAAGAACGGCTGCAGCGTCACGCTGGGCGTGGTGGTGGTGCCGGCCCCGCCGGTGTTGCTGGTGGTGGACACGTCGGTCACGAAGAAATCGTCGGTGCCGACCTTGATCACGGCTTTCTGGTTGTTGAGCGCGGCGATGCGCGGGCTCGACAGCACATGGACCGAGCCCTGGGTTTCCAGGAAATTGATCAGCGCGGCAAAACTCCGGGTCTGGAAGGCCAGGCCGAACAGGCCGCCGGTGGTGCCGGACGCCGCGGGCAGGCCGCTGCCGAGCACGCTCGCCAGCGTACCTGTGGCCGCACCCGTCACCAGATCGAAGCTGCCGGTATTTGCGCCCGCCGATGCCTTGTGCACGCCGTCGTTCAGTATCGACCAGTTGATGCCGGTCTGGAATCCGTCGTTGAGCCGCACCTCCAGGATCTTCGCTTCCAGCATCACCTGGCGCTCGACTGCCAGCGCCGTCGCCTTCAGAAAACGTTCGACTTCGCGCATGGACCGCGGCACCGCCTTCACCACCACGACACCGGAATGCGGACTCAGGATCACCGTGCCGGCTTCGCCGACGATGGACGTCAGCGCCAGCTTCAGTTCGCCCCAGAAATCCGAATTGAGCGTCGTGTTGATCTTGCTGGTTTCCAGCGACTGCTGCGAACTGCCGCCGCCTCCACCGCTTGCGCTGCCGCCGGAAGCGGAACTGACCGAGCCCGAGATCACCCGTGTGTCGGATGCACCCGAGCGTGTGCCGGCCAGGTAGTTGACCTTGAAGATGCGGGTTTGCGCGGTCAGCGGCTGCACCACGACACGGCGATCCTCGATGACATAGTCGTAGCCGTACAGCTCGCGGATCGCGGACAGCGCTTCGGGCACGGTGGTGTTCTTGAGGTTGGCCGAAATCGTGCCGGCGACCTCGGGGTGCACCAGCATGCTGTAGCGCGTGCCGGAGACGATCGCCATAAACACGTCCTGCGCCGGCGCACCGCTGACCACCAGATCGAAGCGCGGCTCCACCGGATCGAGCGCGCCCTTGGGCAGCTCCAGCTTGAGCGGTGGCATCAGCGCGGCGCGCGCCTGCGCGTCGGTGACGGCGGGCGTGGCCGGCACCGGTTGCGCGGCCTGCACGATTTCCTGCTGGATCGCCTGCTGCGTCTCGCGGTGCGTGAGGGGGCCGGCACACGCCGACAAGATCAGCGGGGCCAGCACCAGAGTGAAGCGCGTCTTCATCCGCATGTCTCCTGTTTCTGTTATTTGCCGCGCGGCCGTTTGTCGACCAGCGGATAGAGTTTCAGCACCACAGTTTCCTGGCCGCGGCGCAACACGACTTCGCTCTCGCTGATCCGCACCACCCTGGCATCTTGATATCGGCCACCGACGGCGATTTCCTGACCGCCGATGATCGCGATGCGCCGGTGGCCGACCTGCATGATCGCGGTCAGCGGAATGTCCGTTCCGGCGGCTTCGCCGGGGGCGACCATGGCGGGCGGCGCGGTCGGGTCCTGCAGGGCGCCCGCCGTCAGCGGCAGCGCCAGCCCCGCAGCCAGGATCATCCGCATCATACGCGCAGCCATGCTTCCTCCAGGCTCAGGGTATGAATGATCAGCGTGAGCGACAGGTCGGGACGGGTCGAGGCGTCCAGCCTGGCCTCGACCCAGCTCAGACGCCATGGCAGGGCTTCCAGTTTCTCGAGATAGGCGACCAGCTCGGCGTATCCCCCCTTCACGGTGACTTCGATGCGGTGCCGATAAAACCCGGGTAACGCGCCGTCGGGTGCATCCGGCAACGCAACCGGCTGCGGGCTCAGCGTCTTGAAGCCTTCGATCCGGATACCCGGCTGTCCGCGCACCACATCCCTCAGCACCTCGCGCATCTGCTCGGGCGGAATCAGGGAGCGCTCGCGCAACTCGAGTTCGGCATTCAGTTGTGCCAATCGCGCTTCGTGCACGGCAAGCGCTTGCCGTGCAGCCTGGTCGGGATCGCGCCCTGCGGGCCCGGCATGCAGGGCGCGCTGCTGCGCGATGGACGCGAGCGCCGCATTGGCCATCTCCAGACGAGCCTGCGCCGCCTGCTTGCGGCCTTCCGCGACATCGACCAGCAGCGTTTGCACGAGCGCAAGCCCGACAATCACCGCCGCGGCGAAGATGAACACCCTTTCGCGCAGGCTCATCGCGCCAATACGCTCATTCAACAGGGTCCAATGCTTATTGGCCATCGGGTTTCCCCTGCGTGTCCGCATTGCCCGAGATCAGGGTGAAGTCGATATGTGCGGGCAGTCCGTCCCCCTCTGTCGCGGCGGAAGCCCCGGCCGTCATGCCGGAAAACCGCATGCCGGAAAAAACGGCCTGCTTGCCGAGCTGGTCCAGGTACGTCGTCAGCAATCCGGCATTCAAGGAGGATCCCTGGAGTTCCACGTAACCCGGCGAGAGGGTGAACCCATTCAACCACACGCCCTGCGTGTGGCTGTGCGAGAGTGCACGCAGACGCGGTGCAAAGCCCGTTGCGGTCGTTTCGAGCGTGCCGCCGATGGAAGCGAGCAAAGCCTCGCGCTGCGCCACCTGGGCCCGCGTCGCCTCGATGCGCCCGGTCAGCAGCGCACTGACCGGGCGGCTGGCGGCGGCGTTCATCTGATCCAGCTCCTGTTGTGCAGCGGCCTGCAGCGCTTCCTGCTCGGCCGCCCGGGTTTCCAGCGCGCCGGCCCGAACGTGCAGATACGCCGTCCACGCCAGCGCCACGGCCAGAACCCCGCCCAGGCCCAGCGCCATTTCACGCAAGCCGAACGCATAGCGCTTTTTGAGCAGCAGCGGACTGATGAGGTTGATCTGCTGGCTCATGGCTTGGTGTCTTCGATCCGTAGCGCGGCGCCGATGGCATGAAAACAGGGGGACGGCAGCGCGTTCACTTCCGGAACGGCCGCGATATCCAGCACCTTTGTCACATCGAGCACCTCGACCGGCAGGGCCAGATTGCCTGCGAGACCGTCGCGCAGGCGGTCGGCCTGCTCCATCGGCACCAGCAACAGGCGATCGACCGGAATGCCGCCGAACTGGCGGTCGAAGTGATCCAGGCTGCGCTGGATTTCCAGGGTCAGGCGTTCCAGTGCAGTGTCGACCCCTTCGCTTTCCAGCAGCGACTGGTTCACGCCCAGGGTACGCGCCATGCACAATTCGCCGTCCAGCGTCAGGGTCAGCAGACCGCCGGATTCGATGAAGGAAAAGACCGCCATCGCGCGTCCCGGCGTTTCCAGCCGGGTGATCAGGTTGCGCTGGGCGGTTTCGAGAATGTCGATGATGCCGAGATTGAGGCCTGCCTTGGACGCGAGCATGGCCTCTTCGGCAAGCAGACTGTTTTTGGCCGCCACCGCAAAAATCTGCCGCGCATGGGTCAGGTGTTCCGGATGCGGCACTTGCAGCACGTCGACGGTGCCGTCGGCGGCATGAAAATCGAGCATGTCCTGAATCTGCCAGCGCACCGCAGACTTGAGCTCATCGGCAGGCACATTCGGCGCATCGAGCACACGCAGCCTGTAATCGGCCGGATTCAGCACCACGCTGACCGGCCCCTTGCCATGCAGTTGCGCCAGGGCGTCGCGCCAGTTGTCGCCCTTGACCGGCACCACGCCGGCAGCGAGCAACTTGGGCACCGCCACCCTGCGGTCGACGCGCGCAAACGCAATGCGCCCCGGTAGGCGCAAATACGCGGTTAAGCCCTGCTCGCTCGCTCGACGGAAGAACCACATGGGTCTGACCTGAAAGTTTTTCTGAACTTAAACAAATAAGTCATTGTTGTCAAAGGATTTAACCATTGCTAATGTATCTCGCGCAGGTATATCAGCGGTTTGCTGCCGCGATGCAGGCCGAAACTCGCCCGCGCCGCCGGATTCTGGTTATAGACACCGGTGCTCGAACGTCCCTGCAGCCAGGTTTGCGCCGCCGCAACCACGGGGGTCGCCGCACCGGTCACACAACTACTACCCACGGCGGTTGCGCCCAACTGCACGGCAAGATCGACGCTGCCGGTATTGCCCGCGCCCGGCGCAGAAAACCTCAGGTTGCCGCGCCCGGCGTTGAACCGGCCGGACAGCGAGACCGAGGTCTCGCAGGCATTGAGGTCGCGCTGCCAGTTGGCGAGCGATACCTGGGCGGCGTCCAGCTGGGTACAGTAATCCGCCGTATTGCGGGTGAATCCCGCGCCATTCCAGAACCGGGTCTCGGTCGGCACCGGCACGTTGAGCAGCTCCGAGCCATGGGCGTTGGACACGGTCAACTGGCCGAAACGGATTTCGTTGCCGGCGTCGAACGCCATGCTCGAAAACACTGCGAAAGTCGTCGTATCGATGGTGCCATTGCCGGTAACGGCAATATCGGCGGTGTCCTGAATGCTCATCGTGAGGCTGATATCGGCGATGAACGGCACGACCGGAAGAGTGCGCACGAAAGCAATCGCATCCGCAACATCGGCGCTGAGGGTCCCGACCCCGTTGCCGGTCGCAGCCACCGCCGGCGTGCCCACCAAACCCGTATCCAGCGTGCCGGTGACGGCGCTGTAGGCTTGTGTGGCCCCGGCGGGCGCGAGTTTCCACAGCGCGCCCGCGTAGTTGAGCGTGGTGGCGCCGGCGGCATTTTTTGCCGTGATCGTGGCCTGCGGCAGCACGAGATAGCCGAAGGGCTGGCCGACATAGGTGAACGAGCGCGTGGCGCAAATCGTGTCGTTGAAGGTCTTGAATACGGGCGTGCTCGCCGTCGTCAGCACGAAATGGTCGGGCACGAAGCGGCCGACGTTGACGGCCGCCGATTCGATCGTCATCTCGGCCGCGCTGGAGCCGTCGGCGGCATCCACCGCCGCGAAGTTCGT
>JAKACL010000116.1 GCA_021821425.1 Pseudomonadota bacterium | reverse complement strand
GATATCGGCGACGGCACGAGCGTCATCGGATTTCTCCAGGGCGCGCAGGTCGGCAGATTTCGCGGTGACCGCGGCTTTGACCGTGTCGATGCGCTGCTGCGCATCGGCATAGCTGGCGACCAGCTCGCGCGCGGCGGGATCGGCGATTTGGTCGGGTGTGCCGGAAGACTTGTGCGCGAAGCCCATGGCAAAGCTTGCCAGGGTGGTGATGACCACCGCGATCAGCACGCTGGGCTTGGACAACGCCTTGATCTTTTTCATGCCCAGCATCAGCGCCAGGGCGAACACCGACATCGCGAGCGTGGGCCAGTGGGTCTGCGGCAGATAGGTGGCCATTTCCCAGATGTCCTTCAGGAATGAGTCGCTGCGCCCCTTGGGGATGCCAAGCAGCAGGTCGAGCTGCGACAGCGCGATGATGATGGCGGCGGCGTTCATGAAGCCCAGGATCACCGGGTGTGAAATGAAATTGACGATGGTGCCGAGCTTGAGCGCGCCGAGGCTGAACTGGATGATGCCCACCATCAGGGTCAGCAACAGGGCGAGGCCGATGTAATCCTCGGAGAAGGGCACCGCCAGCGGCGCTAGCGCCGCTGCGGTCATCAGCGAAATGATCGCCACCGGACCGGTCGCCAGCTGGCGCGAGGAGCCCCACATTGCGCCAAGAATGGCCGGGATGAAGGCGGTATAGAGGCCGAAATAGACCGGCAGGCCGGACAGTTGCGCATAGGCCATGGCCTTGGGCACCAGCACCAGGGCGCCGGTAATACCGGCCATCACGTCGCCGCGCAGGATGATGCTGTTGATCGGGAACCAGGTAAGGAAGGGGAAAAAGCGCAGGAGCAGGGGGTGGTTCATGATGGCGCGGCCCGTATGCAAATGTTGAATAAAGCAGCCCAAGGGCTGCAAATCGCAACATTTTAGCAAATTCTTATATCGGACCCAAGGACCTCGAAAACCCGCCTCAGCCCGATTGTTCGGAAAAGCGCTTCAATTTCCGCCACAGCGAAACCCGGTCGATGCCCAGCATTTGCGCCGCCACGGTCTGGTTGCCGTGGGCCTCTTCCAGCACCCACATGATGTAGTCGCGTTCCTGCTCCTCCAGCGACAGCACCCGCCCGTCGCGGCGGCGGAAGGCGCGGATGGTGAGGTCGCGCAGGTCGTCAGGCAGATGGGCGGCCTCCAGGGTGTCGCCCTGACACAGGGCCACGCCGCGCTCGATGATGTTTTCCAGTTCGCGCACGTTGCCGGGATAGTCGTAGGCCTTGAGCAGGGCGAGGGCATTGTCGGAAATGGTGCGCACGGGCCGGTTCATCAGCGGCGCCGCGCGTTCGAGGAAATGCTGGGCCAGCAGCGGAATATCCTCGCGCCGCTCGGACAGCGGCGGGATGTGCAGGTTGACCACGTTGAGGCGGAAATAGAGATCCTGGCGGAAGCGGCCCTCGGCCACCCAGTCCTTGATGTTGCGGTTGCTGGCGGCGATGAAGCGCACGTTGATCTTCACCGGGCGGGTGGAACCGATGGGCAGGACCTCCTTTTCCTGGATCACGCGCAGCAGCTTGACCTGCATGGCCGGCGACATTTCCGTGACCTCGTCGAGGAACAGGGTGCCGCCGCTGGCAGCCAGCAACAGTCCGCCTTTTCCGACAGCGCCGGTGAAGGCGCCTTTTTCGTGGCCGAACAGTTCGTTCGCCAGCAGTTCCTCGTTGAAGGCGCCGCAGTTGATGGCGACGAAGGGGCCGTCAGGACGGTCGCTGTGCTCGTGCAGGTAGCGTGCGAACAGCTCCTTGCCGGTGCCGGACTCGCCGGTGATGAGCACGTTGGCGCCGGTGTGGGCGACCTGGCGCGCGGTGTCGAGCAGTTTCTGCATGCCGCCGTCGCGGGTGATGATGCGGGTGTGACCCTTGATGGCGTCGAGCTGTGCGCGCAGCGCGCGGTTTTCGCGCTTCAGGCGGATTTTTTCCAGCGCCTCGGCCACGGTCTGACGCACTTCGTCGAGGCGGAAGGGCTTGGCGATGTAATGAAAGGCGCCTTCCTTCATTGCCGCCACGGCGGATTCCAGCGTGGCGAAGCCGGTGATCATGATGACCTCGAGATCGGGGTGATTGGCCTTGCAGCGGCGCAGGATCTGCATGCCGTCGATTTTTTCCATTTTCAGGTCGGTGAGCACCAGGTCGAAAGGCTGGCTCTCTATCAGGTCCAGCGCATGGCTGCCGCTCTGCGTGGCGGTGACGGCATAGCCTTCCTTGGCGAGCACGTGCTCCAGGTTGCGCAGGGCGATTTTTTCGTCATCGACGATGAGCAGGCGTTCGGTCATTGCATGGCTTCTTTCGGGGCGGCAGGCAGGCGCAAGCGGAACACGGCGCCGCCTTCGGGCCGGTTGGCGGCGATGAGGCAGCCTTCATGCTCCTCGATGATCTCGAAGGCGATGAACAGCCCCAGGCCGCTGCCGTGCCCGGTGTCCTTGGTGGTGAAGAAGGGGTCAAAAATGCGCTCCAGCACTTTCGGTGGTATGCCGGGGCCGGTGTCGGCGACGGCGATGTCGACGGCAGGCTGGCCTGCACGGCAACGGCCGTTCTGTACCGGGAAATCGTCGCCATTCTCGCCCACGATAAGCGGATGCGCGCTGATGCTGAGCTCGCCGTGGCCGCCCGCGCGCGGATCGTTCATGGCGTCGTAGGCGTTACCCACCAGATTGAGCAGGACCTGCTGCAGGCGCGGGCGGTCGCCGTGAACGATGAGGCCGGGTGCAATGTCGAGCCTGATTTCCACGCCGGGCGGGCGCCTGTTCTTGAGAAAGCGCAGGGTGTCGTTCGCCAGTTCGGCGAAGGGGATGGGCACGGCCTGGAAGGCGCGGTCGCCGGAATAGTCGAGCAGGCTGCGCACGATGCGGCGCGCGCGCAGGGTTTCGGCGTCGATGTCGGCGATCAGTTGGGCGCGGAAATCGGGGTCGCCATTAACGTCTTCCTTCAATATTTGCGCCGAAGAGGAGATGTTGGAAAGCGGGTTGTTGAGTTCGTGCGCCACGCCGGACAGCATGGTGCCGAGTGAAGCGAGCTTCTCCGCGCGTACCAGGGTGTGCTGGCGCCGCTCGAGCTCGTCGAGTACGTGGTTGAAAGCCTCGGTCAGCGACACGAATTCGCGGTCGCGGCTGTCTGGCGTAAGCCGGGTCAACTGGCCGCTTGCCACCGCTTCCATGTGGCTTTCCATGGCCTTCAGCGGCGTGGTCACGCGCCGCGCCAGCAGAAAGCCCGTGCCGACAAGGATGGAGGCCACCACTGCAAGAAGAATTAGGAAATTGCGCTGGTGCGCCTGCAGCGCCCTGTCTACCGACTCGCGCTCGGCCAGCGCCAGATTCTCGCCCACGGTCACGATGCGGTTGCCCCGCGAGCGTACCATTGCGGCGAGTGTTTCGTCCGAGGGGGCGGCGGCATGGGCCGCCATGGCTTCGGCGTAGAGGCCGAGCTCCTCCGCCAGCCTTGCCGCGGCGCCGGCGCCCGAGAGCGCGTCGATGATGGCGCCATCGCGCTTGAGCAATTCATGCGCACGCGCGACATAGCGCGCATGGTCTTCGAGGTCGACGGCCTGGCTGTAGAGGAAATGATTTTTCTCGAAACGGCGCATTTCCAGGGTGGCATCGAACAATTCGGCAACTTTGCCACCCTCGCGCACCTTGTCGGTAATGCGGTCGAGTTCGATGAGTGCAACGGTGGACAGGCCGATGATGAGCAGGGCCAGCGAGAGGTAGGCAAAAGCGATCTTGGCTTGTAGCGAGCGCATTGCAAGAGTCTAGCGCGTTGTTGCAATCTGAAATAGTGCGCAGAGTTTATTTTTTGCGCACGTCTTATAAATCAATAGCTTATTTATCTTTCACTGTCTGGCACGCTTGCTGCTTATAGCAACGTCAACGAAACGTTAAGACGGTGCCAAAGCCATGTTCAGAACCCTGCAAAAACTCTTCGCCTCCGATTCGTCGGAACAGATCTATCTGGCCGAACGCCTGCAGTCCGCCAAATGGCTGGGCTGGGACGCGCAAGCCCAGGACGGCAATCCTCCAGCGGCTGACGAAGCTGCTGCCGACATCCTGCTGGCCATGCCGGCAGGCGGCAAGCCGGCCTGATGCAGCGTCGCGTGCTGGTCGCCTTGCGGCCCGTTTCGCCGGTGGAGCGCCTGTTTGCGGTAGGCGCTTCGCTGTCGCGACGCATGGATGCCGATCTGGAAGTTCTGGCCGATCCGGCGCATCCCGAGTGGGCGGACATCGAGTCGCGCATTGCCGTGCTTGGACGCTCCGATCTTGGCTGCCGCCTCACTTCCATGCCGGGGCTGGATGCGCGCCGGGTGGTCGAGTATGCGCGCAGCCATGAAGGCGTCATTTCCGTGGTGGTCGGGCGGCCTGCAGCCTGGGGCGCGGAAGCGGCCAACGGCCTGTGGGCCAAGCTGGAATGCCCGCTGGTGGCGGCATCTGACCACCCGGGCCTGCCGCAAGAATTGTGAAGGTTTCATTTTCGTTTTTATCAACTCCAACTAGGCAACATCATGAGCAAAGACAAGACACTCCTGGGCAAGACCCTGTTCTGGGGCGGTATAACCGCTGTGCTGTATTGGGCGCTGTTCCATTACGCCAGCGAATTCATGCACTTGGCCCACACTACCCTGGATGCCTGCGTGGTGAATAGCGGCGGGGAGACTATGTACTTCAACAAGGCGACCCTGGCGGCCTGCAGCGCCGAGGGTGGCAACTTCATCGGCGGCCACTGGTGGTATGTGTTTGCGCCGATTGCCATGGCTTTCGCACTTTCCTATACCCACGGCAACTTCACCAGCCTGTTTTGGGATGTGCTCGGTCTCAAGGCCAAGAAATAAACAAACGAAACGGAATCGAGAACATACATGGAACTCATCAACTTCATTGAGATTACCCCCCTTACCGCGATCCTGCTGATCCTGGTGGGCTTCGTCGGCGGCATGGTGTCAGGTTTCATTGGCTCCGGCGGCGCCTTCGTGCTGACGCCCGCCATGATGACGCTGGGCGCACCCGGCATCGTCGCGGTGGCCTCCAACATCTGCCACAAGTTTCCCAAGGCGCTGGTGGGTGCGGTCAAGCGCAACAAGTACGGCCAGGTCGACATCAAGTTGGGCCTGATTCTCGGCCTGTTCGCGGAAGCCGGCGTGCTGTTCGGCAAGCACGTGATGACCGACATCAAGAACGCTTTCGGCGCCGTGGGCACCGATCTCTACGTGTCGGCCATGTTCGTGGTGACGCTCGCCATCGTCGGCGGTTTCGTGTTCAAGGACTACCGCAAGCTCAAGGCACTCGATTCTGCCGGCAAGGGCGAAGAGGTCGTGCCGCTTACCAGGCTGGCGCGCTGGGTGCAGTCCGTGAACATTCCCGGCACTATGATCTATTCGAAAGGCGCGCAGGCGAAAATTTCCATCCTGTTTCTGGTTCCGATCGGCTTCGCCACTGGATTCCTGGCTTCCGCCATTGCCGTGGGTGGCTTCATCGGTGTTCCGGCCATGATCTATATTCTTGGCCTGCCGGCGATCATGGCTTCCGCCACCGAACTCGTTATCGCTTTCATCATGGGCCTGGGCGGCACCATCTTTTACGGTCTTGAGGGCGTGGTCGACATCCGTCTCGCCATGCTGATACTGCTGGGCTCGCTGTTCGGCATCCAGGTCGGCGCCATCGGCACTACCTACGTGAAGGACTATCAGGTCAAGTTCACCATGGCGGTGATCATGCTGACCGTGCTGTTCTCGCGCTTCTTTTATATCCCCGGTTACTTGGGTCAGCTAGGCATGATGGAGCCGCTGCCCGAGACGACGGTAAAAATACTGAAGTACGCCGGCGACGGCATTCTGGCCGTCGCTCTGCTGGTGGGTGCATGGACGGTGTTGTCCGCCATCTACAAGGGTTTCCACGAGCACAAGCGGGCGCATGCTGCGCACACCGACCTGGTCGGTGTAGCCGAGTAAGTCTGAGTCCCGGCCAAACGCCGGGCGCAGAGTGGTATCATCCAAGGGCCAGTGCACAAGCACCGGCCCTTTTTGCATATCCGCTGTAGCTTGAGAGCCCATCATGATCCGCAGAAACCCTTCCGGCCATTTGCCCGTCGTACATGACACCGCTTTCGTCGATCCCACTGCCATCCTGTGCGGCAAGATCATCGTCGAAGAAAACGTATTCATCGGCCCCTATGCCGTCATCCGTGCCGACGAAGTCGACGATAACGGCGAGATGGAGCCCATCATCATCGGCGCCAATTCCAATATCCAGGACGGCGTGGTTATCCACTGCAAGGCCGGCGGCGGCGTGAATATCGGCCGCAACACCTCGATCGCGCACCGTTCCATCGTGCACGGTCCCTGCACTGTCGGCGACCACGTATTCGTCGGCTTCAACTCGGTATTGTTCAACTGCGTGGTCGGCAGCCATTCGGTGATCCGCCACAACTCGGTGGTCGAAGGCTGCGAGGTGCCTCACAGCTTTTATGTCCCCTCCACTGCCAACATCCACTCCGATGCCGATCTGGCGGCGATCGCGCGCGTGACGCCGGATGTGAGCGGATTTTCGGAGAGTGTGACGCAGGCCAACAACGAGCTGGTCAAGGGATACAAGCGCATTCGCAATGAATTCTGATCCTGCATGATCGCTGCGCTAGAGGCCTATCGCGCCGGCTTGTTCCATCGGCGCCATCTTGCGCGCAACATCGGTGCCGGCCTCGTGGTCGGCGTGGTGGCCTTGCCCTTGGCTATGGCCTTTGCCATCGCCAGCGGCGCGCGGCCCGAGCAGGGCATCTACACGGGCATCGTGGCCGGCCTCTTGGCCGCGCTGTTCGGCAGTTCGCGGGTTTCCATCAGCGGCCCCACCGGCGCCTTCATCGTCATTCTTGCCGGCATCACCGCCCAATACGGCATCGAAGGCCTGCAGATCGCCACCCTGATGGCAGGCCTCATCCTGCTGGCCATGGGCCTGGTCAAGCTGGGCGGCATCATCCGCTTCATCCCCACGCCGGTGATCACCGGCTTTACCGCCGGCATCGCCGTCATCATCTTCGTCGGGCAATGGAAGGATTTCTTCGGCCTGCATCCGGCCGCGAGCGGGCAGCATTTTCACGAAAACCTGCTTGCGCTGGCCGAGGCCATTCCGGACCTGCACCTGACGACTACCCTGATCGCGCTGGCCTCGCTAGCCATTCTGTTGATTACGCCGCGCATCACCCGGCGCGTGCCCGGCCCGCTCATCGCCATGCTCGTGATCACGGCGCTGCACGCCTATTACCAATTCGACGGCGTGGCCACCATAGGCAGCGCATTCGGCGGCATTCCCTCCGGGCTGCCGGAACTACACCTGCCACAGGTGAGTTTCGGGCGAGTGCTGGAGCTGCTCGGCCCGGCCTTCACCATCGCCATGTTGGGCGCAATCGAGTCGCTGCTGTGCGCCGTGGTTGCCGACGGCATGGCCGGCACCAGGCACGACCCCAACCAGGAACTGGTCGGCCAGGGCATCGCCAACATAGCGGTGCCTATGCTGGGCGGCTTCGCCGCCACCGGTGCGATCGCGCGCACCGCCACCAATATCCGCAACGGCGGCGACAGCCCGCTGGCCGGCGTGGTGCATGCGCTGACCCTGCTCGCCGTCATCGTCGCGCTGGCGCCGCTGGCCGCGCATATCCCGCTCGCCGCGCTGGCTGCAATCCTGTTCGTAGTGGCATGGAACATGAGCGAGGCACGCCACTTCGTCGACCTGCTGCGCCATGCACCGGCAAATGACAAGGCGCTGTTGCTGATTACTTTCCTGCTCACGGTGTTCGCCGACCTGGTGATCGCGGTCAACGTTGGCGTGCTGCTGGCCGCGCTGCTGTTCATGAAGCGCATGAGCGAGACAGTGAGGATCGAAGGCGAAAGCGCGGAAACCCTGGCGAGCGTGTGTCCGGTGGCGGTGCCGCCCGGGGTACGGATCTATTCCATCGACGGACCCATGTTCTTCGGCGCCGCCGCGACCTTCGAGCGTACCCTTGCCGGACTGCATGATGATGCGCGGGTGCTGGTATTGAGACTGGGGCAGGTGCCGATGGCGGACGCTACCGCCATGCAGGCGTTGTCGGATATGACGCGCCACTTCCAGCAGCGCGGGGTGAAGGTCATGCTATGCGAGGCGAACGATCGCATCAACGCCAAACTGGCAAACTTCGGACTGCTCGAGCGCCTGGGGCAGACCGACGCGAAAGTCAGCCTGATGAACGTACTGACGCAGGCCTCGACGGAACTAGAGAAGCCTGATTGAGGCTAGTCCTCGTCGCCGAGTTCCGGATCCCAGCCCTTGTTGCGCGCCTCGGCCATGGCCTTGGCGTAGATTTCCGCATGGCGCTGGCGCAGTTCCGGCGGCAGCCGGCTGGGCAGGTTGGCGTACTTGTCCCATTCCTTCTCGACCTTGTCCATCAGGATCTGCATGCGGCCCAGGTCCCATCCGGTACAGTCCTCCGACTCCGGGATGAAGCCGAACAGCCAGCCGTCCATCACGATGCGGCCCAACTGGGTAATGCCATGCTTGTCGTTGTGGAAACCGACGTAAGATTCACTCATTTAACAGCCCGTTAGCGGGTGAGTCCCGCGTACAGCAGCGGCAATTTCTCGGGCAGGCGCTGTACGTGGTCGACCACCATGTAATTCTTCTGGCCGAAGATGCGCGACACGTAATTGTCCGCCCTCGGGTCCAGGCTCATGCAGTAGGTGGTGACGCCGTGGCGGGCGACTTCCTCCACTGCCTTCTTCGTATCGTAGCGCAGATACTGCGGGTCGCGCACATCGATGTCGGCCGGCTCGCCGTCGGTGATGACGATGAGCAGCTTCTTGGCCGAGCGCTGCAGTTTCAGATGATGGCCGGC
>JAKACL010000115.1:5256-8889 GCA_021821425.1 Pseudomonadota bacterium | reverse complement strand
CGGCGTGGCCACCATTCCCGAACTGCGCAGCCTGTGCCAGGAAGCCGACGTCAAGTTTCTGGCCTGCCAGATGACGGTGGAACTGTTCGGTTTCGACCATGCCGACTTCATCGACGGCATCGACTACGTCGGGGCCGCCAGCTTTTTTGAGTTTGCCGGCGAATCCGATATCTGCCTGTTTATCTAAAAAACACAGCAGATCAGAAACTAAGAAAAACGCCCCCGCCAGTCGGGGGCGTTTTTTTGTCCTTAAGTCGTTGTAGTTTTCCTGCAACATGGTCAATTAGCCTTGTCTGATATACCTCACATGGTAGTGTTCTACCAGATGAGCCAACCTGTAAGATCACCCAGGCTTGTTTTAGATTATGACCAAGCTTGTTCCAATAAAGACTTTTGCTCCGGAGGCAACATGAAACTAAACCGCATCGCACTGGCTGTGGCTCTGGCCGGTATTTCTTTTGGCGCTCACGCCACCAACGGCTACTTCTCCCACGGCTACGGCATGAAAGCCAAGGGTATGGCCGGCGTTTCCACCACCAATACCGAAGACGCTTTCTTTGGCGCCAACAACCCTGCCGCTGCAGCTTTTGCCGGTAACCGTGCCGATCTGGGTGCGGACCTGTTCAGCCCGATTCGCGAAGCCTCCAACACCGGCTTTTTTGCCGGCCCCTCTTCGGAAAGCGACTCGAACTACTTCATCGTGCCCGAGTTCGGCTACAACAGAGTTATCAACGACAAGCTGGCTCTGGGCGTGACCGTCTACGGCAATGGTGGCATGAACACCAACTACGGCAAGGACTTCTTTGGCGGCACCACCAACATTCTGGGCGGCACCACCCGTCTGGGCGTTGACCTGATGCAACTGATCGTTGCCCCCACCGCCGCCTACAAGGTCGCTCCCAACCATTCCCTGGGCATTTCTCCGCTGATCGGTTATCAGCGTTTTGAAGCCAAGGGCCTGCAGGGCTTTGCCCCGATTTCTGCCTCGCCCGCCAACCTGACCAACAACGGCTACGACGATGCCTTTGGTTACGGCGTGCGCGTGGGCTACATGGGCAAGGTCAGCCCGACCGTGACCATTGGCGCGGCCTATGCCAGCAAGATGAACTTCGACGAGTTCAGCAAGTATCGCGGCCTGTTTGCTGAGCAGGGCGACTTCGACATCCCCGAGAACTACAACGTTGGCGTGTCCTGGCAAGCCACCCCTGCCGTGCGCCTGGCCCTGGACTACCAGCGCATCAACTACAGCGACGTGAATTCGGTTGGCAACCCCGCTGACAACGTCTTCACCGTTCCCCTGGGCGGCGGCATGATGGGTAATAATCTGGGCTCCGGTTTCGGCTGGTCCGATGTGGATGTATGGAAGCTGGGCGTGGAGTACAAATACAGCCAGAGCCTGACCCTGCGTGCTGGTTATAGCCACAACGACAACCCCATCGACGGCAATGATCCGGTTGAAGCCACCTTCAACATCCTGGCTCCCGCCGTCAACGAAAACCATGTGTCGCTGGGCTTTACCTACACCCTGGCTTCCGGCAACGAGCTGACCATGGCTTACACCCACGCCTTCCACAACGACGTGAGCGGTGCTCGCCCGGTTGGCTTCGGTGGCGGTACGGACAAGATCGAGATGTACCAGAACTCCCTGGGCATCCAGTACAGCTGGAAGCTTTAATCCCGGCAGTTTGGACGGAGAGTTGAAAACCGGGCCGCAAGGCCCGGTTTTTTTTACAGCAAAAGCTCCGAAAAAAGGGCCTTCGCGGCCCTTTTTATTTTTTCAGGCGGCTTAGCTGGGCATTGAGTTTTTCCAACGTGGCGGTGAAATCGGCCAGCCGCCTTTTTTCCTGCTCGACCACCGCAGGCGGGGCCTTGTCGGCGAAGTTGGGATTGGAAAGCTTGGCTTGGCACTTGCCGATTTCGCCCTCGATGCGGGCCTTCTCCTTCGTCAGGCGCGCAATCTCGGCTTCTATGTCGATCTCGATCTGCAGCATCAGGCGGCAGTCGCCGACGATGGCGACCGGGGCGTCGCCCGCTGGCAGTTCGGGCTGGATGTCGACCTTGGCGAGCTTGGCCAATGCGGTGAGATAGGGCGTATAGGGTGAGTGGCGGCTTGCCTCGCCGGCGATGGCAAGCGGCACCTTCTCGGCCGGAGAGAGTTTCATTTCGCCGCGCAGGCCGCGCACGGCATCGACCAAGGCCTTGAGTTCATGCACCTTTGCCGCCGCCTCGGCATCCTGCGCTTTTTCATCCGCAGCGGGGTAGGGCTGCAGCATGATGCTGTTACCGCTCTTGCCGGCGAGCGGCGCGACTTTCTGCCAGAGTTCCTCGGTGATGAAGGGGATGACGGGGTGGGCGAGCCGGAGCGCGGTTTCCAGCACGGTGATGAGCGTATGCCGGGTGGCGCGCTGCTGGGCCTCGTTGCCGTTGTGCAGCTGCACCTTGGCCAGTTCCAGGTACCAGTCGCAGTACTCGTCCCAGACGAATTCGTAGATGGCGCGGCTCGCCATGTCGAAACGGTAGTCGGCGAAGGCGGATTGCACGGCGCGCACCGCGTCATCGAGCCGGCTCAGGATCCAGCGGTCGGCGAAGGAGTGCTCGCGCAGCAGGCTGGCATCGAGGCCGCAGTCCTTGCCTTCGGTGTTCATCAGCACGAAGCGCGTGGCGTTCCACAGCTTGTTGCAGAAATTGCGGTAGCCTTCGCAGCGCTGTAAATCGAACTTGATGTCGCGCCCGTGCGTGGCGAGGGAAGCGAAGGTGAAGCGCACGGCATCCGTCCCAAAAGCATTGAACCCGGCCGGGTAGTCGGCACGTGTCTGTTTGGCGATGGATTCCGCCTGCTTCGGGTTCATCAGGCCCGTGGTGCGCTTGGCGGTGAGTTCGTCCAGGCTGATGCCGTCAATCAAGTCGATGGGATCGATGATGTTGCCCTTGGACTTGCTCATCTTGTTGCCGTGCGCATCGCGCACGAGGCCGGTGACATAGACCTCGCGGAACGGCACCTTGTCGGTGAAGTGCAGCGACATCATGACCATGCGCGCGACCCAGAAGAAGATGATGTCGAAGCCGGTGACCAGCACCGAGCCGGGCAGGAAGGATTTCAGTTCCGGCGTCTCGTCGGGCCAGCCCAGGGTGGAGAAGGGCCACAGCGCGGAGGAGAACCAGGTGTCGAGCACGTCCTCGTCCTGGCGGATGGGCCGGCCGCCGGCCATTTTCTTCGCGTCTTCCTCGCTGCCGGCGACATAGACGTTGCCGTCCTCGTCGTACCACGCGGGGATGCGGTGGCCCCACCACAGCTGGCGCGAGATGCACCAGTCCTGGATGTTCTCCAGCCACTGGTTGTAGGTGGTGGTCCAGTTCTCCGGCACGAACTTGAGCTCGCCGGATTTGACGACGTCGAGCCCGCGCCTGGCGAGCCCTTCCATGGCCATGAACCACTGATCGGTGAGCATGGGCTCGATCACGGCATGGGTACGGTCGCCGCGCGGCACCATGAGCTTGTGCGGTTTGGCGGCCTTGAGCAGGTTCTTGTCTTTCAGCTCGGCGAGAATCCTTTCGCGCGCGACATAGCGATCGAGGCCCTGGTATTCAGTCGGGCCGAGTTCGTTGATCCTGGCATCGAGCGTGAAGATGCTG
>JAKACL010000115.1:0-5246 GCA_021821425.1 Pseudomonadota bacterium | reverse complement strand
GCGTAGTCGTTGAAGTCATGCGCCGGGGTGATCTTGACCACGCCGGTGCCGAAGGCGGGGTCGACGTACTCGTCGGCGATGACCGGGATGCTGCGCTCGGCGATGGGCAGGCGCACGTGCTTGCCGATGAGGTGCTGGTAGCGCTCATCCTCGGGATGGACCGCCACGGCGACGTCGCCCAATAAAGTTTCCGGGCGGGTGGTCGCGACTTCCAGATGCCCGTCCCCGCCCTCGAGGGGGTAGAGGATGTGCCACATGAAGCCGTCTTCTTCCTGGCTCACGACTTCCAGGTCCGACACCGCTGTACCCAGCACCGGATCCCAGTTGACCAGGCGCTTGCCGCGGTAGATCAGGCCTTCCTTGTACAGCTTGACGAAGACTTCGGTCACGGCGCGGGACAGGCCCTCGTCCATGGTGAAGCGCTCGCGGCTCCAGTCGGGCGAGGTGCCCAGCCGCCGCATCTGGCGGGTGATGGTGGAGCCGGAGTGCTCCTTCCATTCCCACACCTTTTCCAGGAACTGCTCGCGGCCGAGGTCATGGCGCGAGATGCCCTTGGCGTCGAGCTGGCGCTCCACCACGATCTGCGTGGCGATGCCGGCATGGTCGGTGCCGGGCTGCCACAGGGTGTTGTCGCCCTGCATGCGATGCAGACGGATGAGCGCGTCCATCAGCGTGTGCTGGAAGGCGTGGCCCATGTGCAGCGTGCCGGTGACGTTGGGCGGCGGCAGCATGATGCAGTAGGCGGGCTTGCGGGTGTCGCCGGAAGGCTTGAAATAGCCGGCGGATTCCCACTGGGCGTACCAGCGGGATTCGATGTCTTTGGGCTCGAAGGCTTTAGCGAGTTCCATACGGAATGACGGCGGATTCGTAAACCCGCCATTATACCGGCTGGGAAGACGGGATCAGGGACTGCTCAGGATTTGCCGAGCTGCTCGTTGACCGCCTCGCGCACGATTTCGCGGATGTGCACGTCCATTTGCGCAAGCAGGGCGGACAGGCTGTCGTCCAGGCTATTGCGCACTTCGGTGAGCAGGCGGTCGCGCAAGAGGGAACTTAGCCGGGGCTCGAGTTCGCCCATGATCTGTTCGATCAGGGCATCGGGGTCCACGGCGGGCGATAGCGGCACCGTCGCGGAAGGGGCTGTTGCGGCTGCTGCCGGGGCAGGCTCGCCGACCGCGACCACGTCTGTCAGCACCGGCAGCCAGGCATCTTCGGGCAGGGGGGGAGGGGACATGGACGACGCCGGTTCGGAAGACGCCGCCCGGGCGGGTATGGCAGTCTCCGCGCCACCCTGATGCTTTTTCAGCAGCGCGTCCATCTTGTCGAGCAGTGGGTCACTCATTTTTTGTTTCCTCGCAAGTCATGGCTGACCAGTTCATAACCACGGTCCTTGTAGAAACGATAGCGCTGCCGGCCTTTCAGGACATCGTGCTCGTCCTCGGTGACGATTTCCATCAGGCGCTCGAAACGGCTGAACAGCGGCGGCGGCTCATCGCCCAGGTTGATCAGCACATCTGCGCTCGGCAGAGCGTCCGCGTTATTGCCGATGATAACAGGCGTGGAGGCAGCCAGGGGGCTGCTGTCGCGGCAGTGCGGAACGAAGGAGAGCGCGGGCTGCGTCCACAGCAGGCGGTCGATACTGGCGGCGACCGCCTCGTCTGGCGCATACACCAGCACGTTGAGCTTCTGGCTCAAGGCCTTGGCCACAAGCTGGCGGGCAACGCCGAGCTTGTCGGGGGCATGGCTGTAGAAACTGATTTCAGTCACGCCTTTTTGCCGGCCTGATCGATCAGATACTGCACCAGCAGCGGTACCGGGCGGCCAGTGGAGCCTTTCTTGTCGCGCCCGCTGCGGTAGGCCGTGCCGGCGATGTCGAGATGGGCCCAGGCGTAGTTCTTGGCGAAGCGCGCGAGGAAGCAGGCGGCGGTGATGGAGCCGCCCGCGCGGCCGCCGATGTTGGCCATGTCGGCGAGGTTGCTCTTCAGCAGTTCCTGGTACTCGTCCCACAGCGGCATGCGCCAGACGCGGTCCCAGGCCTGGTCGGCGGCTTGTTCCAGGGCCTGCGCGAGTTTGTCGTCGTTGGCGTAGAGCGCGCTCGGGTGATGGCCCAGCGCGATCACGCAGGCGCCGGTGAGGGTGGCGAGGTCCACCACTGCGGCAGGCTTGAAGCGCTCGGCGTAGGTCAGCGCATCGCACAGGATGAGGCGGCCTTCGGCGTCGGTGTTGAGGATCTCGATGGTCTGCCCCGACATGGAGGTGACGATGTCGCCCGGCTTGTTGGCGTGCGCGTCGGGCAGGTTCTCGCAGGCGGGCACGAGGCCGACGACGTTGAGCTTCAAGCCCAGTTCGCCGATGGCGCGGAAGGCGCCAAGCACGGCGCCGCCGCCGCTCATGTCGTAATTCATCTCGTCCATGTCGGCCGGGGGCTTGAGCGAAATGCCGCCGGCATCGAAGGTGATGGCCTTGCCCACCAGCACGATGGGCGCTTCACCCTTCTTGCCGCCGTCGTGGCGCAATTCGATGAACATCGGCGGCTTGTCGCTGCCCTTGGCGACCGACAGGAAGGAGCCCATGCCAAGCTTCTCGCAAGCGGCCTTGTCCATCACCTTGCACTTGAAGCCGTAGGACTTGGCGAGCTGCCTGGCCTGGCCGGCGAGATAAGTCGGCGTGCAGACATTGGACGGCGTATTGCCGAGGTCGCGCGCAAGCGACATGCCGCTGGAAATTGCCGCGCCCTGCTTGAGCCCCTTGGCTGCCGCAGTGTCGGCTGCCAGGAAGCTGATGTGCTTGAGCTTGGCCTGGGTGTCAGGCTTGCTCTTCATGCGGTCGAAGCGATAAAGCGTATCACTGGCAACGATCGCTGCCTGGGCGATGTTCCATTCGGTAGAGCGCTTGCCGACCTTGATTTCGCCAAGCGTGATGAGCGCATCTTTCGCTGCGGTATTGCCAACCGTCCTCACGGCGGTGGCGACGGCGTCGCGATAGCCCTTTTCCGAGAAATCTTCCTGCCCGCCGAGGCCGATGAGCAGCACGCGAGCCGCAGCGATGCCGGGCAGGTCGCGCAACAGCAGGGTGGTACCGGCACGGCCGTCCATGTCGCCGCTTTTCAGCGCGCCGCTGATTTTTCCGCTCGAGGCCTTGTCCAGCGCGCGTGCACTGGGCGAAAGCTTGGGGGTCTCGAACACGCCGACCACGATGCAGTCGCTGTGCAGTTTCTCGGGCGATCCGGTTTTTATGCTAAATTTCAGTGCATTATCTTTTGCGGCCATGGTGCGTCTTGCTGAATTGAGAATGCCCTCATCTTTGCAAACCCTGGCCAGTTAGTCAAAATCCTTATCCATCCCAGATGCTTTACCGGCGTGCGCTGCTGCAGGAACTAAGCCTTTCGAGCGGCGCCTCGCTTGTCGTCCTCATTGCCATTGCGCTGGTAACGCTTTTCATCCGGCTGCTGGGGGAGGCGGCACGCGGCGAACTGGCCAATGAGGCGGTGTTCGCCTACCTGGGCTTCAGCCTGCTGCATTTTTTACCCGTCTTGCTGACAGTGGCTATCTTCGTCGGTGCAATGCTGACGCTGATGCGTTTCTGGCGCGATAGCGAAATGGCGATCTGGTTCAGTTCTGGCTTGTCCCTGAACAGCTGGGTCAAGCCGATGTTCGCATTTGCGCTGCCCATGGCGCTGATTCTGGTGTTGCTCACCAATACCATCATTCCCTGGGCCGCCAACAAAAAGGATACCTACAAGGCGGAGCTGCTGAGCCGCGACGATACTTCCATGGTGGTGCCCGGCATCTTCGCCGAGTCGCAGGGTGGCGAGCGGGTGTTTTTCGTCGAGAGCCTGAACCCGCTCACAGGTACGGTCCGCAACGTCTTCATGCAGTCGCGCGACAGTGGCAAGCTGGGTGTGGTGGTGGCGGAGGAGGGTGCGCAGAAGAAGCTGGATGATGGCACACGCTTTTTGGTACTGAGCAAAGGGCGGCGCTATGAGGGCGAGCCGGGCGAGGCGGAGTACCGCATTGTCGAGTTCGACCGCTACTGGATTCGGCTCGACCCGGTCGACATCAAGGCTGAGGAGCGCAAGCGCGACATCCGCCAGCAAAGCACCCCGGAGTTGTGGAAAAGCGCCGAGCCTGACGCCAAGGGCGAGCTCGCCGGGCGTTTCAATGTGCCGCTGAGCCTGCTGGTGCTGACCATGCTGGCCATTCCCCTCAGTCCCGTGAACAATCGCGCAAAACGCTCATATGGGCTGATTTCCGCGTTGCTGGTGTTCTTTACCTACCATAATCTCATGTCGGTCAGTCAGAGCTGGATTGCGCAGGGCGAGATGGGACTGGCAACGGGTCTGGCGCTCGCGCATTTTCCGGCGCTGGCGGTGATGGCGGCGTTTTACGCCTACCGCATGCGCCTGAAGCCATTCAACCTCAAGCGGGGGCGCAAGTGAACCTGCTTTCCCGCTACATCTTGAGGGAAGTGGCCATGTCCACCGGCTTCATGTTTCTGGCATTGATGCTGCTGTTCTCGTTTTTCGATCTGGCCGGTGAACTCGGCAGCATCGGACGCGCCGGCTACGGCTTCGCCCAGGCGGCCTTGTTCGTGGCGCTCAACGTGCCAGGACACGTATATGAAATTGTGCCGATCGCGGCGCTGATCGGCGCCCTGTTCGCGCTGTCGCGATTGGCAATGAACTCCGAATTCACTGTCATGCTTGCATCGGGCGTGTCGACCTGGCGCATCGCCCTGCTGCTGGCGCTGGCCGGTCTGGGCTTTGCATTGATTACGCTGGCGGTCGGCGAACTGGTGTCGCCCTGGTCGGAGCAGGCCGCCAAGCGCTTGAAGTTGCGCGCCACCGAATCCGTGGTGGCGCAGACATTCCGCTCGGGGCTTTGGGTCAAAGACGGCAATGCCTTCATCAACGCGCACGAAGTGTTGCCCGATACCAGTCTGCGCGGCCTCAAGGTGTATGAGTTTGACCGCAACTGGAAGTTGACGCGGATCATGACGGCAGAGGACGGCACATGGGAAAGCAACAAACAATGGCAGCTTGGCGGCGTTGCGGATACCGGCTTCTCCACTGAAGGTATCCGTGTCGTGCGGGCGGAGAGCCGAGAATGGAAGTCGGTACTGAGTCCGGACATTCTCAGCGTGCTGCTGGTGGCGCCAGAGAAAATGTCCACGCCGGCGCTGGTCAGCTATATCAGGCACTTAAGAGAGAACAAGCAGCAAACCACGCGCTATGAGGTTGCGTTGTG
>JAKACL010000114.1 GCA_021821425.1 Pseudomonadota bacterium | reverse complement strand
GGCAGGCACCGGAGTTCCGGCATCTTCGCCCGGTGGATGGCGTTGACGCCGCGCGAGCCGAAGAACACCGTCACCCTGGCGCCCTGCCGCAGCAGGTTCAAGGCCGTCATCAGCGCGTTGAACACCAGGCACAGCTCGTCGTGAAAACACATGATCGAGACCTGCTTCTGCTTCGTTGCTTCCGCCATGGCGATGGCCTCCTAAAAGGTGATGACCTCGTCGGCTTCCGAAATCAGCGCGCTCAAGCCCTTCATCGAACTCTTCTTCACGCCGGGCAGCGGATAGCCATCCTCCCAGCCCAGCCGGCGCATCGTGCCGCCGCACACCTGCACGTCGAGGCCGACGTCGAGCAGTTCGTAGAACAGGGCGCGGCATGGATTGTCCTCCGCCAGTTCCGGGTCGGCGATCCGGGCCCCGTCCTCGACCAGAAACAGGTGGACGTCCTTGTTGTCCGCCAGCATCGCTCCGGCCAGGCGGATCGCGGTGTAGCCGCGGTTGTCGGGCGCGTCAGGGGCGGCGTGCAGAATGATCAGTGCCTTGGTCATGTTTTTGCCTAGAACCACTTGTAGAACCAGTATTTTTCGTAGGCCACCTTGCCCCAATGCAGCAGGCGTCCGGCTGGTCTCAGCTTCATCCGCGGCGCGGGCTCGGCGTAGAAGTTGCCGCTGCCGAAACCGGCCTGGCCGTCGCCGGCTTCGATGAAACATGCGCCCTCACCCAGGAAATTTTTCAGCGTGCCGTTGCCGGTGATTTCGGCGGCGAGGTTGTGCGCCACCACTTCGGCCTGCCCGTGCGCCAGCACGCCGGCCTTGGGCAGCGGCTTGCCGATGGCGAGCGGAATGCCGGTCACGTCGCCGATGGCGTAGACGCCGGGGAAAGGCGTGGCGAGCGTGGCGCGATCCACCTTGATCCAGCCGCTGTCGCCGCACAGCCCCGCATCGCGCACCGCCTCCGGCGCGCGATGCGGCGGCACATAGACCAGCAGGTCAAAATCGGCGCTCGCGCCGCTGTCGAAATGGATGCGGCGCGTGCCGGGGTCCACCGACGCGACTTTTTCCAGCGGGTGGTAGCCGATGCCTTTTTGCTCGACCATGGCGCGCACCTGCGCCGAAGCCTCGGGGCCCGCCACCGGCATCGGCCCCGGCTCGGGCGAGTAGAGATCGATCTGAATTTGATCGCGTATCCCGCGCCGGCGAGTGTCCCACTCCAGCAACATGGCCGCCTCGTAAGGCGCGGCCGGGCACTTGAACGGCATCGCGCTCACCAGCACCACGATGCTGCCATGCGTCAGCGCCGGGCGCGCGTCGCGAATGGCCTCCGCACCGGCCAGGCTGTAAAGATTGTGCCCGGCCTGGGCCAGGCCCGGCACCGACTCCGGCGCCAGCTCCGCGCCCAGGGCGATAACCAGGTAATCCGCGGACAACTCTTTTCCGTCCACGGTCGCAGTGCGCCGCGCCGCGTCGATGCGCTCCACGCGTCCTTGCACCCACTCGATGCCGCGGCGCGCGAGCGCGCTGTAAGGGCGGGAAATCTGCTGTGGCGCGCGCTGCCCGAGCATCAGCCACAGCAGGGAAGGCTGGAATACATGCGTGGCCGCCTGCTCCACCAGCACGATGCGGTGCTCGCGCGACAGCGCGCGCCGCAGCCGGCTGGCGGCGACGATGCCGCCGATGCCGCCGCCGAGTATCAATACGGTTTTGCCCTGTGCCATGATCCGCCTCCGCAGGTTCGACGCGTCTACAAACCCGTCATGGTGGCTGCCGCATCCCACTCGCGCACGGTCTGAAGCAACTCGCCCGCGTGGGCCGCCTCCGGATCGTACGCCACGGTCAGCATATGGGGATGCCCGGGGCTGAAGGTTGCCGCAACCACCCCCTTGCTCCCGAGCAACGCTTCCTCGATTTTTGCGCGTTGCTCGGCGCCCAATGTCGGATGTACATGAATCAGAATGTCTGTGATGTCCATGGCGATCTCCTTTGCCCGGTTGCGACGAAGTTGTTGAAAGCGGTCTCAGCGACTGCGAACGCGTTTTTTCTGTTCGAATGCCACGCGCTCGATCTCGCCGCGCGCAGCATGCTTCAGAATCTGCAATGCACCCTGCTGCGCGGGCGCGCTTCGACAGCTTGCTTCACCCGCCAGCCCTTAAACCTAAAAAGTCAGCACCCGGTCGCTTTCGCTGGCGAGGCGATACAGGTCCTGCATGGTGGACAGGGCGCATACCCCGCCCGCTCCGGCGTTGCGCAGCTTGAGGCAGGTGCCGCACGCGTCGATCTTGCCGCCGCCGTCGGCCAGCGCCTGCATCGCCTGCGTCACTGCGAAATCTTCCGTGTCCAGCGACTCGCATTCGACGCCTTTGCCGAGCAGGAAGACATTGACCGCATCACCCTGCCCCAGCGCGAACTTGCCGAGACGAAATGCATTCCACACGGTTTCCGGGGCGTTCGAGCTGATGACGATGCCTAGTTTCATGCTGGTCTCCTTTAGCGGGTGTTTTGCCGGGTCCCGGACAGGATCACGAACGCCATGCGGCCGGCGACGCTGCCGAGGGTCTCGCCGGGGTCGGGATTGCCCACCCTGAACCACATGCCCGCAATCTCGCCCTTTACGTAAGGGATGCCGTTTTCCAGCATCCCGGTTTCGGTGATGCGTACCCGTTCCGTTGCAAGGATATCGATTCGATAGCCCGCAGTATGCGCCGCCACCGCGTAACCTTGCTTCATGGCGGAGAGGTCTTCGCGGCTCAGCTCGCAGGCCTCGCACACTTCGATATGCAGCGCCGGGAGCGGCGCGGCCTGGGCCGGGGACTCGCAGCGCATGGTCTGCTCTTGCGGTTGCTGCTGCATTCCGGCTGCCATGGGCCGGGCAGCGGCCCCGTTCGCCCCGGCGAGGAGGGACGACACCGCGAGAACGGCGACAAGGGTGCGGTTCATGCCAGGCCCGCCCCGATCACGCTTTTCAGCAGGATGTAGCTGGCCACCGCCACCAGGAACCAGGCGAAAGCCTTTTTCAGGGTGGCCTGCGAGACGTATCCCGCCAGCCGGGTCCCCGCGAAACTGCCCACCACGGTGACGGCGGTGAACGCGCCCATCAGGGCGTAGTCGATCGGCACGCCGCCCATGTAGCCGGCGAAGCCGGCGTAGGATTTGGCGGCGACGATGGCCAGCGAAGTGCCCACCGCCTGCTTCATGGGGATGCCGGAGAGCAGCACCAGCGCCGGTACGATCAGGAAGCCGCCGCCCACCCCCACCAGGCCGGTCAGCACGCCGACGCCGATGCCGTGCAGGGCGATGTGGCCCATGCAGGGGGAGAAGAAATCGTGGCAGCTGCGAAAGGCAGCCGACCCGTCACCCGTGGCGACCACCGCGTCTGCTGAAGCCAAAACGGCTTGATGCGGACTCAGCGTGACGGGCTTCAACATGCGCCAGGCGGCGGCGTACATCACCAGGGCGAACAGGCCGAGCTGAATCACCACCGGCGTCATCAGGCCCAGCCGCGCGCCGGCGAAGGTGCCCATCACGCCGAACAGGCCGAACACCAGCGCCACCCGGATGACCACATTGCCACGTCGCCAGTTGTCGATGGCCGCGAGGGTGGCGGTGATGGCCACCACGCCCAGGCTCATGGCAATGGCCGACTTCGGCGCCACGTCGAGCAGATACAGCAGCGCCGGCAGGGCGACGATGGAGCCGCCGCTGCCGAACAGGCCCAACACCATGCCGGTCACCATGCCGGAGAGGATCGCAAGAATGTCCAACGCTGCCCCCCATCAAAACACTATTGATCGTCGTCCGGCCGGACTCAAAACCCGGCCGGACGGCTGAAAATGCTGTACCCCGGCGAGCCCGCCTCGATCGTGAGCGGGTTGCCGCCGGTTTCGGCGTAGGGTGCGGTGAAAAAGTTGAGCGGGCCTCCCATTGCCGGCGGTTCGAGCGGGAAGTCGCGGGCATGGTTGTAGGCGACCCAGTTGGCTTCGGCGCCGCCCAGCAGACAGGCGTTGACCTCCCGCTGCAGCGCGTCGGGCGCGCCCGCGTCGGCGAGCTTCAGCGCATCGGCGGGATCGGCCGGCACCCAGCCGAGGCCGCCCAGGTACACCTCCGCCCGGGTATGCAATGCCTGGGTAACGTCGCCGGCGGCCCCGAGCGCGGGATCGAATCGCGACGGCGCGGCGCGGATGCCGAACACAGTGCGCGCCGGCAGGCCGGCGGCGCGGCACAGGGCCACCAGCAGCGAGTTGATGTCCACGCACTTGCCGCAGAATTCGCCGGCCGCCAGCATCGCCGGCACATCGCCCAGCCCGCACCAGGCAACATCGAAGCGGCGTTTGGCATGCGCCAGAACCCAGTCGTAAAGCGCACGCAGCTTGTCCGCGGGCGCCGTCAGGCCTTGCGTGATCGCCTCGGCCCGGCTGCGGACCGCGCCTTCGACGGGCAGATGCGCGCTCGCCGCCAGGTAGCGGCGCGCGTCCTCGGGCAGCGGGGCGTCTGCGCGTGCCTGCGCGAGGTCGCAATTCATCTCCCGCGTTTCCACCCGGGTGGAAACAGTCAGCCACGGGTCATCCTGCACACCAGGCCAGCGCACGAACAGGAGCGGCGCGCCATGCAGCGGATCGTGGTGGTGCGACAGCTCCGCCTGGTTGCCGACGCTTTCAAGTGCAAGCCGCCGCTGCTGCGGCGTGTCCTGCGGTACCGGCAGCCACAGGGCGAGATCCCGGAAGCGTCCTTGCAGCGTCAGCTGGAATGTCAGGTCGAGTTGCATCGCGTGGTCCGGTTCAGTGTCCGGCCGGGCGGCTGGCGCGCGCGTGGGCGTCGAAGCCGCCCTTGGCTTTCCAGCCTTCGATGCCGTCCTGCAGCACCTTGACGTTGTCGTAGCCCAGCAGGCGTAGCGCGAACACCGCCTGCGCGGACAGCGAGCCGGAGTTGCAGTACACCACCACCATGCGGTCCTTCGGCAGTTCGGCGCGGCGCGCCACCGCCTGCCGCCACTCGATGTTGACCGCGCCGGGGATGTGTTCCTTCGCGTACTGGGCGGTATCGCGGGCATCGACGATGAACACCTTCTTCCAGTCGTCCGCAGGAATCTGCTCCGGCCAGATCAGGCTGCTGCCGTATTCGGCGAAGTCCATATAGCCGGACAGCGTGTCGACCACGACGGGGTTCTCTTCCGACCAGGCGGGCGCAGCCACCAGGGACAGGCTGGCAAAGAGGGCAATGAGCGTTTTGTTCATGCGGATTCCTTGATGAAAACGATCAATCCCGGGCGGGATTCAGGCGCGGGTGGGTTTCGTCGCATGCCAACAGGACGATGAGGCCCGAGACGAACATGGCGGCGGCGGTGAACCAGAAGCCCGCCTCGATGCCGCCGAACAGTGCCGCGACCGCACCCAGCAGCAGCGCGCCGATGCCGTAGCCGAGGTCGCGCCAGAAGCGGTAGATGCCGATCGCCGAGCCGCGCCAGTTGGGGTGGGCGATATCGGACACGGCGGCGGACAGCGTGGGATACAGGAGCGCCATGCCGAAGCCCATCACCGCGGCGGCGAACGACCACCACAGTTCGCCGGAGCCCATCAGCACCAGCGCGACACCGGCGCCGCACAGCCACATGCCCCAGACGATGGGTTTCTTGCGGCCGATGCGGTCGGACAGGTGGCCGGTGAGGAACTGCGACATGCCCCAGACGAAGCCGTAGACGCCGACCACCCAGCCGATGCCGGCAAGACTCAGGCCGTGCTGATACAGGTAGACGGGGAAGAACACCCACACCAGCGCGTCGACGAACTTTTCCACCAGCCCGGCCTGGCTGACCGACGCCAGACGCGCATCGCGCCACGACATCAGGGTGAACACTTCCCAGGTGCCGGGCGTGGCGGAAATATTGGTCGGGTAGCGCGGCTTCGGCCCGGTCATCAATCCCGCAGCGTGCTTCTTGCCTTCGGCGTGCGCCCACGGCAGGGTGTCCTTCACCCACAGCAGGGTCAGCAGGCCGGCCAGCGCTATCACCGTCAGGCCGAAAATCATCAGCCCTTCACGCGGCCCGTAGGCGGTGGCGAGGTAGCCGGTCACGATGCCCGCCACGGCGACGCCGAAGTAGCCGGAGAATTCGTTGAGGCCAATGGTCAGGCCGCGCTGGGCGGCGGTGGTGAGGTCGAGCTTGGAGGTCTGCGTCATCGACCAGGCGAGGCCCTGGTTCACGCCCAGCAACACCGTCGCCGCCACGATCCAGCTCCAGGAAGGCGCGTACAGGATCATAAAAGGGATCGGCACCGCAGCCAGCCAGCCGATGAACAGCACTTTCTTGCGCCCCATGCGCTCGGACATCCGCCCGGCGACGAAGTTGAGCGTGCCCTTGACGAAGCCGAAGGCGGTGACGAAGGCCATCAGCATCATGAACGAGCCCTTGGCGACACCGAACTCGGTTTCGGCGAGCGCCGGCACCACGGTGCGGAACATGCCGATGGTGAGTCCGACGAAGAACACCTGCACCAGCTGGTGCGAGAACTGGGCGAGGTTGTGGCGGATGCCGTAGCGGTACTCGTCCACCTGTTGAGCCAGCGTCATGTTCAGTTACCGAGGTTGAAGGCGACCATGCGATCCATTTCCGCGGGACGCGGCGGGATCGACTGGGTCAGCGTGGCGACGAATTCGTCGCGGCTCATCGCCAGCATCGGGTTCCAGCGTTTCTCGAAGCCGATGGTCGACATCGGCTTGCCCGACATGCCGGCGCCGCAGGCGCTGCCCGAGGTATGGCCGGGATACAGCTCGACCTCGGCCGGCAGCGTCAGCAGGCGCTGGTGCAGGGTGTCGTAGATCTGCCCCGCCATCTCGGTTTCCTTGCCGGCGAGATCGGGGCGGCCGGCGCTGCCGACGAACAGGGTGTCGCCGGTCAGCACGAACCACGGCGCCGCATTTTCCCCAGCCGGGGCGCGGCGCTTGTCGGTGACCAGCAGGCAGATCGAATCCGGCGTGTGGCCGGGGGTGTGCAGCACGTCGACGAAGACGTTGCCGACCTCGATGCGCTGCCTGTCCTTCAGCGCCTCGAAGGGAGCGTTCACGCGCCCGACGTTGGACTCGTGCAGGCAGTAGGCCGCGCCGGTCAGCTCGGCCAGCTTGCGGCCGCCGCTGTAGTGGTCGGCATGGACGTGGGTGTCGATCACATGGGTGATCTTCACGTCCTGCTTCGCGGCTTCGTCGATGAACCACTGCTCGTCGCCGAGCACGGGATCGACCGCCACGCCGACATGGCAGGAACCGCAGCCGAAGAAATAGGACAGGGTGGCGTCCTTGGCCAGCAATTGACGGAAAAACATGGAAGTCTCCTTGGTTTCTGATTCAAAAACAGGTGTTCACGATTCGGCGAGCGGCAAACCCGCCGCCTGCCATTCCGGCGTGCCGTCGGCGATCTTCTGCGCGCGGAAGCCGTGCTCCTGCAGCAGCGCCACCGCCTCGGCGGACATCATGCAAAACGGCCCGCGGCAGTAGGCGACGATTTCCTTGTCGGCGGGCAGTTCCCTGATGCGCTGGCGGATTTCGTCGAGCGGCATCGAGCGCGCGAACGGCAGATGACCGCTGTCGTATTCGGCGGATGGGCGCACGTCGATCACCACCACGTCGCCGCGACGCGCCTTCTCCATCAGCGAGCGCCGCGTTTCGGCGTCGAGCTTTTCCGGCGCGGCAAAAATCCCGTCCATCGCCACTTTCAGCTCGACCAGGTGTTCTTCCGCCACCGTACGCAGCTTGACCCACAGCGCGCCGACGTCCTCACCGGACAGGCGATAGGCGATGAAGCGCCCGTCGCGCTCCGCCACCACGAGGCGCGCCGCCTTCAGCACCTTGAGGTGCGCGCTCGCGAGCTTGATGTCGATGCCGGCCTCGGCGGCCAGGGCCTCCACAGTTTTTTCACCCTGCGCCAGCAACTCCAGCAGTTCCAGCCGCTTGGGGCTTGAAACCGCCTTGCCGATGCGGGCGACTTCTTCGAAGAGCAGATCTTTGGTTTGGCGCTTGTTCATGTTTCTTATATTCTAACGATAATTAGAATATGTCAACAGGTACGAAATCACCATAACCCTGCAAAAGGGACTGCTATGTGAACCTCGATGGCGCTTGCCTGCGTTTTGATCGGGAAAGCGCGCCCCTGCGCCGTCCGACAGCCGGGGTTGAACCTGCACAAGCCGCTTACGGCTTGCGCCACAGGGCCTGCCAGCCCTCGATCCCCAGCTTTTGCAGCGTCTCGATATTGCGCTCGTAGATCGTCTCGGCTTCGGGGAACGCCGCCACCGCCCGCTCGATGCTCGCCTCGCGCAGCAGGTGCAGGGTGGGAAACGGCGCCCGGTTGGTGTAGTTGCCGATGTCGTCGGGCTCGGTGCCCTCGAACTGGAAGCGCGGGTGGAAGCTGGCGATCTGGATCGCGCCGTCCAGCCCATGCTCGTAGACCGCGGCGTCGGCCAGTTGCATGAAATCGTTGAAATCCAGGAAATCCGGCAACAGCGTGGGGTGTATCAGCAGCGTGGTGTCGATTTCGTCGGGGTCGGCGGCGGCGAGAAAATCGAGCTCGCGGTCGAGATCTTCCAGAAAACCATCCAGATGCGGTGCGGCACTCACCACGAAGCGCACCTGGTTTTTCACGTAGACCGCTTTGGCGAACGGGCAGAAGTTGAGCCCGATCACCGCTTTTTCGATCCACTCGCGCATGGCTGCGACGACGTCCGCTTCATCCATTTTCAGTGCCTGTGCAGCCTGTAAGGGCGGAACTTTAGCGGATACAATGGCTTATTGTCCGTCGTCCACGCACACCTTCTTCCAAAAATGAAAAGCAGCGCCATCCGCCAGAGCTTCCTCGATTTCTTCGCCTCCAAGGGCCACACCATCGTTCCCTCCAGCCCGCTGGTGCCGGGCAACGACCCGACCCTGCTGTTCACCAATGCCGGCATGGTTCCGTTCCAGGACTTGTT
>JAKACL010000113.1 GCA_021821425.1 Pseudomonadota bacterium | reverse complement strand
CGGGCGCGCCCGCGCAGGTCACCCGTACAGTCACGATCGACATGACCGACGCCATGCGTTTCATACCCGATCAGCTAACCGTCCGGGAAGGCGACACGGTGCGTTTTGTGGTCAGGAATCGCGGCCTTATGCTGCACGAAATGGTCATCGGGACGCCCGCCGAACTGGCCAAGCATGCCGCCCTGATGGCCAAGTTTCCCAACATGGAACACGACGCGCCCTACATGGTCCATGTAGAACCCGGCCAGACCGGCGAAATCGTCTGGCAGTTCAACCGCGCCGGCCGCTTTGAATTCGCCTGCCTGATCGCAGGCCACTACGAAGCCGGCATGCGCGGCACCGTCACCGTCACCCCGCAACAAGGAGCTGCACTATGAAAAACTGGATCCCCCTGCTGGCCGCACTGGCGTTTGGCCCCCCGCTTCACGCCGAACCCGCGACGCCCCCTGCCGCCGAGGCCGCCGCAATGAGCGACGGCGAAGTGCGCAAGATCGACACGGCCAACGCCAAACTCACTCTTAGGCATGGCCCCATCTCCAACCTCGACATGCCCGGCATGACCATGGTGTTCAAGGCGAAACCGCCCGCGCTGCTGCAGGGACTCAAGGTCGGCGACAAGGTGAAATTCCGTGCCGAGGAAATCGAGGGCGCCTACACGGTGACGGCGATCCAGCCGGCGCCATAGCGGTTTCTGTGCGGGCCCGGCCCGCGCGCAGCGAAAACCGACAGGAAGGTTTGGACAGGCGGCATTTTTGTACTAGGGCGTGTTAACACTAATTTCGCGTCCGCGTTGCCGCGAAATTAGCGTTAACACGCCCTAAACAGAAGGCTCCCCCCGGCGCGACACCTGCTGCCGGGGCCCCGTCACTCAGGAGATCATGATGAGACAGCTGTCCTTGTTGGCGCTTTCCCTTTGCGCGGCGCTCGCCTTCCCGGTGCAGGCCGACCACCACATGATGCAGGAGCGGGCGTATGGATACGAGTTGATGAGCCCGCAGGAGCGTAACGAATACCAGGATCGCATGCGCGCCGCCAAGACCGAGCAGGAGCGCGAAGCCCTCCGGCTGGAACACCACAAGAAAATGCAGGAACGCGCCAAGGCGCAGGGCAAGACCCTGCCCGAGATGCCCCCTGCGGGTCGGGGGCCCGGCATGGGCCCAGGGATGGGGCCCGGCATGGGACCGGGCAGCGGCATGGGTCCCGGACCCGGCAAGTAAGACCGGCTCAGGCGGCCGGGGTGGCGGCGAAGTGGAGGGTGGCCCTGAAGCCATAGCCTCCGGCCGCGCGCGGGAGACCCTCACCCAGTTCCAGCCGGGCATGCGACAGCGCGGCAATGCGGGCGACGATGGAGAGCCCGAGCCCGCAGCCGTCACCCTCGACCTCGCCGCGCACGAAGCGCGCGCTGAGTTGCGCACGCAGGTCGGGCGACACCCCCGGACCGTCATCCGCGACGCTGAGCGTGCAGACTGATCCGGCTCGCGCGAAGCGCACCGCGATCTGCGCGCCCTCACCCGCGTAGCGCAGCGCATTGTCGAGCAGATTGCGTACCGCAATCTGCAGCCAGGCGGCGCTGACTGCCACCGTACACCCTTCTGCCACATCGACCGCCAGGTTTTGATTGCGCTGACGCGCGAGCGGCAGCAATTCGGCGCAGACCGCGGTCACCGTGCACGCCGGGTCAATCGGAGGCGGTGCCGCACCCTGGCTGGCCGGGTCGACGCGCGCGAGCGTGAGCAGCTGTTCGACCAGGTGCGTCATGCGGTCGACCCCGGCGATCACCTGGCTCAGCGCGTGCTGCCGGCTGTCGTCTGCCTGGGCACGCAGCGCCACCTGCGCCTGCACTTTCAGGGCCGCCAGCGGGGTGCGCAATTCGTGCGCCGCGTCGGCTGTGAAGCGGCGTTCGTTGTCGAAGGCGTCCCTGACGCGCCGGATCAGCGCATTGAGTGCGGTGCGCAGCGGCGCGATCTCGTCCGGGAGCCGGGCCGTTTCGTCGAGCGGCGCCAGCGCCTGCGCATCGAGCGACCCGACCTGCCGCGCCACCGCGTCCACCGGCCGCAGTGCGCGACCGACGACCCACCATACAGACAGTGCCATCAGCGGCAGCGCCAGGATCGCCGGCAGCAGCAGCGACAGGCCGATTTCGCGCGCCATCCGTTCGCGTGCGGCACGGGACTGGCCGACCACCACGCGGTATTCCCCCTCGTCGTCCTGCACTGCATAAAAACGCCAGCGTTTCCCCTGGTACGGATGCTCGCTGAAGCCGGTTTCCGTGACCGTCCCGAACCCACTGTGCCCGGGTGACGTCACCAGCAGCCGGGTCCGCTCATCCTTGTCGAGCCAGATCTCGAATGCGATCGGCACCGGGGAGTGCCGGGCGTGCTCGTGCAGTTCCTTCACAAAATGCTCGACCTCGCCGCCGGCCACGATGGCAAGCAAGGTTTCGCCCACCTGCGTTAGCTGGTTGTCGAGCAGTTCGTCGGCCTCGTGATGGGCGCGCTGGTAGACCACCAGCGTGGAGAGCAGCCAGATCACGGCCACGGCGCTGGTCAGCAGCCATACCAGCCGGCGGCGCAGCGAGTAGGCGGGGGTGCCGCTCACGTCTGCGAGGACGCCGAGGCCACGTAGCCGACGCCGCGCACGGTGCGGATCAGTTCGTTGCCGAGCTTCTTGCGCAGGTGATGGATGTGAACTTCGAGCGCATTGCTGTCGACCGCATCGTTCCAGGTATAGAGCTGCTCTTCCAGCGTGCGCCGGGTCAGCACCCGCTCGGCGTTTTCCAGCAGCAGATGCAGCAGATCGAATTCGCGCGGGGTCAGGTCGACGGCTTCGCCGGCACGCGTCACCGTGCGCGCCGCCGGGTTGAGCTCGACATCGCCCAGCGTCAGCACCGGCTCCGGGCGGCCGTGGGCTCGCCGCACCAGGGCGCGCAGGCGGGCGGCGATCTCGTCCAGGTCGAAGGGCTTCAGCACATAATCGTCGGCACCGAGATCGAGCCCGCGCACCTTGTCTTCCAGCTGGTCGCGCGCGGTGAGAATCAGCACCGGTGTCGCGTCGTGGCGGCCGCGCAGCCATTGCAGCACCGACAGCCCGTCGCGCTTCGGCAACCCCAGGTCGAGCACCACCGCGGCAAAGGCTTCGGTGGACAGGGCGGCCACTGCCGCCTCGCCGTCGCGCAGCCAGTCGACCGCGTAGCCGGCCTGCGTCAGCCCGGCCTTGAGGCCGTCGCCGAGCAGGCGGTCGTCTTCAACCAGCAGGATGCGCATCGCGTCGTTTCATTTGGGAATCCTGACCGTGTCCTCGTCGAATACGCCCTTTTCCGCCTGCTGGTGGCACACCGCGCAGTTGGCGGCCGAGCCCACCGACTTGCGTGCCCAGGCGGTACGCGGCACCTCGTCGTGCTTCCTCACGAACCAGCGGGTTTCGGTGATGCGCAGCGGCGCTGCCTTCGTGTCCATGCGCTGCATCACCTTATCGCCCATCCGGCTGGTGCCGCTGTCGGCGGCGTTGGCTTCGAGAAAACGCAGGATATCAGCCTGGGTGGCCGGATCAAGGCTGGCGTTTTCGCCGAAGTGCTGCTCGAGACCGCCCATCACGCGCCGCCACGATGCGCGCGGCAGCAGCGCGGGCGAATAGGCCAGATGGCAGCTGGCGCATTCCTGCTGCCAGTTTTTGTGGGTAAGTCGCGGCATCAGGTCGTCGCCGCCGCTGTCGCCGCGCGCCTCGCCGCCCGAGGGCAGCGAAAATGCCAGCAGGCTGAGCGTGCCGACGGTCGCCAGCACCCCGATTCCGCGCAATAGATAGTTCATGCTGTCCTCCTCATTTCATCTGGCTGAGCCAGGCGATGAAATCGCCCTTTTCCTGCGCGCTGCATTCGCGCGCGAGCACGTCGGTGCAGTTGCGACGGAACCATTTCTCGACCTTGGCGGCATCGGTGAAACGCTGGGGATTCGCTGACGGCGCCAGCGGCTCGATGCGCTTGCCGACGCGAGTCTGTCCCGCCTGCTTCGGATTCGCGGTGTGACAGCTGGCGCAGCTCTGCATGGCGCCGTTTTTTCCGGGATGTTCGCTGCGGTAGAGCGCTTCGCCGCGCGCGGACGACAGTGCGGTCATCGCCACGCCGGCCTGCTGCGCGTAGCGCACCATCAAGCCTGCGGGGCTGTCGGCCGCAGCGTGGACCGACAGCAGCATCAGCCCTGCCCCTGCTAGCCGCTTAATCATGCTGCACCTCCGGCTTGGCATCGAGGTATTGCTTGCCGGTGACCATGCTCTGCGCCACGCGTTCGCCGCGCAACTGGTGGAACACCAGCGCCGCCATGTGCAGGCCGACGAAGCCCAGCATCAAGACAAAGCCGAATTCGTGCGGGTCTGCCGTCAGGTCTTCGACCCAGCCGGCGTTGCCCAGCCAGGCGGCGAGCGGACCGGTGTTGAGTTCGCTGGCGGCGAGCCCCAGGCCGGTGACGACCATCAGCGCCATCACGCCGTAGGCAAACAGATAGGCGAGGCTGGCGATGGGGTCGTGGCCGACGCGATGCGCGCTCGGCAGGCGCAGGGTCTTCAGGCTGGCCTTCCACGTCGCGGGGTGCCACAGGTCGCGCCAGCGCGCGCTGGCGGGGCCGACCAGGCCCCACAGCAGGCGCGTCAGCAAGGCCACGGTCAGGCCGTAGCCGGCGAGGATGTGCAGGTTCCAGACCGCGCTTTCCCAGGGGCCGTCCTCGAACGCTTCGGCAAGCTGACTGCTGATGATCAGCGCAACGACGGACAGGGCGATGGCCCAGTGCAGGATTCGCAACAAGGGGTCGTATACGCGGCGGGATTGAATGTTCGATTGCGACATGGTGAGCTCCTTGTGGGATGCGATGAACCCACTGTACCGACGCGTCCTTAGCGCATCCTTAAGGCCTTCGGCAGGTTGACGTGCTGCAGCAGGCCATCGCGCGCGCGGCGTGCGGTGTCCTGATAGATGCCGATCGCGCGTGCCGCCAGCGTGTCCGGCTGGGGCGCCGGTGCGGCGAGTTCCTGTTGCGCATCAAGCTGCCAGTCCTCGATCTGGCGCCCGGGGCTCAACACCACCAGTTGATCGGGCGTCAGGTAACCCAGTTTTTGATAGGTGGCGATGAAGGCGCGTCCGGCATCCGGATAGGCGTGCAGCACGCTGCGCCCCATGAAGCGCGTGTGCTCGGCGAAACCGAGCAGATCGAGCACGGTGGGCACGATGTCGATCTGGCTGGCGAGCCGGGTGTCGGTGTGCGGGCTCAGATGCGCGGGCGAATACACGATCGCCGGGATGTGATAGTTCTCCGGCGGCAGGCTCACGCGGCCCTTGCTTGACGCGCAGTGGTCGGCCACCAGCACGAACACCGTGTCCTTGAACCAGGGTTTGGTGCGCGCCATGTCGATGAAGCGCCCCACCGCCCAGTCGGAATATTTCACCGCGCCCTGGCGACCGCGCGGCAGATCGATGCGGCCTTCTGGAAACGTGAACGGCGTGTGGTTCGACGTCGTCATCAGATGCATCAGGAAGGGCTTGCCGCTGGCGGCGTCGCGGTCCATCTGCTCCAGCGCGTAGTCGTACAGATGCTCGTCGGCCACGCCCCAGATGTTGCCGAAGCCGCGATGCCGTTCGGGGAACTGGCTGCGGTCGATCGGCTGGTAATGGTTGCCCGCGAAATAGGCGTCCATGTTGTCGAAGCGCGCGTAGCCGCCGTACATGAAGCGGTTGACGTAGCCGTGGTCGGCCAGCACCGCGCCCAGCGTTTCCAGGTTCTGGTTG
The DNA here is from genome assembly GCA_021821425.1 of Pseudomonadota bacterium. The sequence continues at coordinate 3,179 of JAKACL010000113.1, read as the reverse complement.
TGCTTGCGCCAGATGATCGAATGCCCGGGCAGCGGCGGGATCGCGAGCGACAGCGCCTCCAGCCCTCGCACGGTGCGATTGCCGGTGGCGCGCAGGTTGGCGAGGAACAGGCCCTCCTCGGCCAGTCGGTCGAGCTTGGGTGTGAGCTTGTGCACATTGCCGCCATGCGCCATGTAGCTCGACGACAGGCTTTCCATCGTGACAATGACGACGTTTTTCGGCGGCGTGGCCGAGACGATGCGCGGAAGTTCGACGGTCGGCGCGGCTGGGGTCGGCGGGCGCGTCGCGTAAAAATCGAAATAGTCGATCTCGTTGTTGCCGAACGCATAGGCAAAGCTGTAGAGCCCGTTGGCGGAGAGCTCCTTCTGGTATTCATTGGCGCCGTGGCGTGCATCCATCGACCATGCCGATCCCAGCATGCCTGCCACGGCCACGCTTGCCAGCCACACGCCGACACGGGTACGCCGTTGCGCGCCGGGTGCCGTGGCACGCAGCAGCCAACTGCGGCTCGCCCACACCAGCGCTACCGCGGCGGCGGCCAGTCCGCCGAGCAGCGTGCCGACCGGGAAGCTCTCGCGGATGTTGCCGACCACTTCCTGCGTATAGACCAGATAGTCGACCGCGATGAAGTTGAAGCGCACGCCGAACTCGTCCCAGAAGAACCATTCGGCCAGCACGCCGAAACCCAGCGCAAAGAGGGTCAGCGCCGCAACCGCCAACGCCATTGCGTGCCGCAGGCGTCCGGGCTGCCTGCGTGTGCCGAGCGCGCTTTCCAGCAACAGCACGGCGGGCAGCAGCAGGGCGAGCGTCACCAGATCGAACGCCAGCCCGGTGCCGAAGACGCTGATAGCCGAGGCAAATGTCATCTGTGCAGCATGCCAGGTCTGCATCATCAGGACGCCGCGCAGGCCCGTGTGCAGCAACAGAAAACCCGCCGCCAGCCAGGCGGTCAGCGGATACAGCGCGACAAGGGATCGAATGCGCGTAACGGTCGTGGGATACATGGCTGTCCTCATTGAATAGAGGAGAGCATCGCATCCGGAACTTAAGGCAGGCTTAAGGATCGATGGGCAGGATGCGCCCGTCGCCTGCCACGATGGCAGGACCGCCTGCTTAACACGTCATTTTCCACGCTATCGTTTGGCACGCCTGACCGTGCCGCATTCCGCTTCCTGATGCTCGGGTTCTTCGTGGCGCTGCAGACGATAGCCCGTTCATCCACGCGCACGCCGGGGCGGTTCAGCTGAATCACGCGAGTTTTCAGCATGTGCACCAGGGCGTGCACGGCGATGCCGCCTGGCACGTGCAGGCCGGCAACACTGTCAAACACGGCGCCTCGCTCGTCACCCTGTCGATGCCTGGCCCTGGCGGATATGCGCAGAATGCCCTGACGCAGGCGCGGTTGAAATCGAAGCTGGCGGCCAGCAATGCCGCACGCGGCGTGACGCTCGGCGAATTGCGCATGGCGCTGGCGGCGGGCCGCGAAATCAGCCTCGATCAGGTGGCGCAGCTCAAGCGTACCAACGGTCCGGTCGCGGTGAAGCGGGAGAACGCCGCGCGTTTCACGGTGGTGCTGAGCTTCGTTACAGGCGCATAGGGCCGCGCAGGCACTGGAAGAGTCAGCCCGCCTCGCCGCCCGTGGTGGAAGCCAATCTCGTAAGGTGCTGCTCACGCGCCGGCTGGCGCTCGATGAACGCGCGCAGGCATAGCAGGCGCAAGTCGCGGCGCTGGCGGCAGACGCCCGCCTGAAACTGGCTGCGCATGCGTTGTGGCCGCTGGACGTGCATGCGGCCACAACGCATGCGCCTCCCTGCGCGGCGAGAAATCAGGGGGTGGCGGGGCCGGCCGCGGGCGCAGACGGGCCGAGGCTCATTTTCCGCGCCTCTTCCTGCATCGCCGCGATCTGTTCGGGCTTCAACTGCCACACCAGGCTGTCGCGGGCCTTGGCGGCGGCGTCCACGCCCTGGGCGGCAGCGAGATTGAACCAGAGATAGGCGCGCGCCTTGTCCACCGCCGTGCCGGTGCCATAGCGATAAAGTTCGCCCAGGCTGTATTGCGCGCGCGCGTAACCGCGCAGCGCGGGTTTTTCGATCCAGCTGAATGCGGCCTTGTAGTCCTGTACCACGCCACGTCCGCGCAGCAGGGCGAGTCCGTACTGGTATTCCGCTTCGGCCAGGCCCTGTTTGGCCGCCATCGCAAGCCAGCGGGCGGCCTCTCTGTCGTTCTGGACCACCCCGTCGCCCTCGGCGTAGCGCATGCCCATCTGCAATTGGGCTTCCGGGTCCCCCTGCTGGGCACGGGTGTGGGGCAGATGATCGGGCAGGGCTCCCGTCGATGGGTCGGCGTGGCGATCGCTGGCCAGCCAGGCGGTGAAGCCGACCAGCACCACGACGCTTGTCAGCAGCAGCAGCGGCTTGATCGGATTGAACACCCAGAAGCGATGGTTGCAGGAACGGCAGCGCAAGGGGGTGTGAAGCAGGATGCGGCGCACCCCGTTGTGGGCATGCAGCGTGCCGCTACGAATCTTGTCGCTCCCGCATTGTGGGCAGACGAGCGACATGCCGGACCTTAACGCGCCTGCGCGACCATATAGTCGACTGCGGCCTTGACGTCGCCATCCGACAATGCGGGGTTGCCGCCCTTGGCCGGCATGGCGCCCTTGCCGCGCAGACTGGAGGTATAGAGTGCGTCCATGCCCTGTGCAAGACGCGGCCCCCAGCTGGCGGCGTCGCCGATTTTTGGCGCCCCCGCCACCCCTTTGTCATGACAGAACGCACAGGCCTGGCGGTAGATCTGCTGGCCGTGCGCGAGATCGCCCGCAGGCGCGCTGGCTGCCGTGGCGGCGGGTTCTGCTGCAGGCGCGGCCGGCTTGGGTTGGACCGGAGCGGGTGTGCTGGGCGCCGCGGCGACGGGCGCAGGCGGCGTTTGCGGGGCGGCTTCGGCAGCGTCAGGAGCCACGCTCGGCTCGGCGGTGAACGGCTCGACGGCGGGTGCCTCGATTACCGGCGGCGCCAGCTCCGGTGTGGTCTTCGCGCCGTCGGCCACGGTTGTCTCCGTAGCAGATGGCGCTGCAGTGTCGGACGGTCCACAGGCAAGCAGCGATACGGCTGAGACGACAATCAGGAGCGTGGTGGCGTGGTTCATGTGTCTTCCCTGGCGTAGTGGTTGGGTGCGTCGTA
>JAKACL010000112.1 GCA_021821425.1 Pseudomonadota bacterium | reverse complement strand
GGGCTCCGACGCGCACAAGGCCGCCGTGACCGGCGACACCGTGGGCGACCCCTACAAGGACACCGCCGGCCCCGCCATCAACCCGCTGATCAAGATCATCAACATCGTGGCGCTGCTGATCGTGCCGATCCTGCCGATGGTGGGGTGATTCTAATTCGCGTTAGAAACGACAATATATAGCCATGATTTTTACTGGGTTGCGATCATGGCGCGAAAGGCAAGCGGAACCGATCAACTGGCATTGGCGCAGGAGTTGTTGCGGACGGCAAAGACCGCCGATGAATTGAGGGCAGCGCAAGCCGTGTTGCTGCCATTGGAGTTGGGGTTATCGCTTGCGCAAACGGCTGCGGCCATTGGTCGCTCGGTGAGTGCAACGTGCAAGCTGCGTACCCGTCACTGCAAGGTGATGCGCCGCGAACGGGAAGCGCCTCGCTCTCGGCACACGTTGCGAAATCGCGCCCACGCCACGCTGGAGCGCGAAGCGCAAATACTCGACGAAGTGCTTGCAGGAGCGATGCGCGGCGGGGTCGTCGTCGTTCCGCCACTGAAGGATAAAATCGCAGAATGCTTGGCCGGCCGGTCGCGCTCTCGACCATCTACCGAATGCTGGCGCGCAACGGCTGGCGCAAGCTGGCGCCGGACACCGAGCATCCGCAAGGCGACGCGGCAGCGCGCGAGGACTGGAAAAAAACTCCAAGGCGAGTTGGAGCAAATCGTAATAAGCTGGGGCAATGACCGGCCATTGCGTCTGATGTTTCAGGACGAAGCCCGCTTCGGTCGCATCAGCGGTACGCGCTACTGCTGGTGTCGCCGCCCGGATCGGCCGCTGGTGCGGGCTATGCCGACGCAGCAATACACCTATGCCTATGGCGCGGTGAGTCCGCAGGATGGCTGCTTTGATAGCCTGGTGCTACCGCAGGTCAACTCGGACTGCATGCAACTCTTCATCGACGAAGTCGCCAGTCGCCACCCAAACGACAACGTGGTCATGGTGCTCGATGGAGCGGGATGGCACAAAAGCAAGGATTTCAAGCTACCCGATCATTTGCGCCTGTTGTTCTTGCCGCCATATTCGCCGGAATTGAATCCGCAGGAACACCTATGGAATGAAAGGGACTTCCCCGTCCCGAGGTTGCGGCGGAAGCCGCGGTCGGCAACAAGTGCCATGATGGATTTTCCGAACCTCATCAAGACCACGGAAGGGGAAGTCCATGAGCATTATCACGATAGGAATCGATCTCGCAAAGAACGTGTTTGCCGTACACGGGGTAGATGATAACGGCAAACCCATGCTGGTCAGGCCGAAGGTAGCGCGGGTGGAACTGCTGTCGCTTATCGCGCAAATTCCCCCCTGCCTGATCGGCATGGAAGCCTGCTCCGGCGCGCACCACTGGGCACGATTGTTCCGTCAGCACGGGCACACGGTAAAGCTGATCGCCCCCAAATTCGTCACCCCGTACCGTATGTCTGGTCGGCGCGGCAAGAACGACGCGGCGGACGCCGCCGCCATCTGCGAAGCCGTCACCCGGCCCGCCATGCGCTTCGTGCCGGTGAAAGAAGAACACCAGCAGATCACCCTCACGCTTCACCGCACGCGTCAGGGCTTCGTCGAAGAGCGCACCGCGCTCTACAACCGCCTGCGCGGCCTGATCAGCGAATTCGGCATCGTGCTGCCACAGAAGGTATCCTGCCTGCGGCGCGAAATAGGCGCCCACCTCGAAGACCTGCCCGGCTACGTCAATTGCTGCGTCGGCGACCTGCTCGCGCACGCCGACCGGCTTGACGCCCTGATTGCCGACTACGACCGCACCATCGCCCAGGCCGCGCGCGAAGACGCCGCTAGCCGTCGTCTCATGCAACTTCCCGGCATTGGCCCCACCACCGCCAGCGCCCTCGTCGCCAGCTCGGCGGCGGCCACGAATTCGCCAACGGCCGCCAGGTTGCCGCGTGGATCGGGCTGGTTCCAGGGCAATACAGCAGTGGCGGCAAATCGCGGCTGGGGCGCATCACCAAGGCCGGCGACCATTACCTGCGCAGCCTGCTTGTCATGGGCGCTCGCGCCATCCTGGCAGGCCTCGGCACCAAGCAGGACCGGTTCAGCCGGTGGGCGCGCAGCCTGGTCGAACGACGCGGCTACTGGCGAGCCGTCGTCGCGATCGCCGCGAAGAATGCGCGGCTGTCCTGGGCGGTGCTGAAGTATGGCGAAGATTTCAGGCTGCATGCCGCGGCCGCCTGAACGGCCGAACAAACCCTTTTATGAACCCGTAATGGAAAGGACAGCATGTGCCGCCCGAGGCGGCCAGAAATCACCGATGCACTGCACGCGTTGATGTGAAGCGGGTTGGACCCGCGCTGGGAGCGCCTGATTAACTCGAGGGGAAGAAGTCATTCCCGACTAACGATTGAGGCCCCGGCGCGCGTCTTTCATCAGGGTCCGGGTCGAATGCGAGAAGCAGGGAACCCAGCATGACCGGTTGTAGTACCGCAGTCCTTCACCATCTCGCACGACTGCCGCAGTGGATGACAAATCAGATCAGGAAAAAACGATGCGATAAAAATTCAGATTGGCACTTGCAGGTTTGGGAAGCCCTTGTAGTAGAAGCCCTTGTAGATGAGTTAAGGGAAAAGCATTTCCACAACCGCGTCTTCGACAGCATCGACGCGCTTGAAGACCAACTCGTTATCGGACTACGTGACTTGGAAAATGCTCCGGATCGGGTCAAAAGCATCGCCGGATGGGAGTGGATTATTAATGCCGTTTCTAACGCGAATTGGAATAAGACGCTTGATCTTCACCTGCAACGCCACCTATGGCGCTGTGGGTGCTGAATTGTTTTTAAATAGGCCGGAATTCCGGCCTGTTTTTTCATTGGACTCTCAACTCTGAAAATCGCAGATAGACGCACGAATAGTGCGTCTATCTGCGATTTTCAAATTAAAACTTGCTATGGGCGATTTTTGTTCCTAAGGTTTTTTATGCGTGTGCGTGATTTCCATAAAATAAAAACCGGAGGATCGAAATGCAAGTGACTCGAAGGCAGTTCTTCAGAATCTGTGCGGCGGGGGTCGGCAGTTCCAGCCTTGCGGCGCTGGGGTTCGCCCCCGGCGAGGCCCTGGCGCAGGTGCGCGCCTTCAAGCTTGCCCGCGCCACCGAAACCCGCAACACCTGTCCCTACTGCTCGGTGGGCTGCGGCGTCCTGATGTACAGCCTGGGCGACAAAGCCAAAAACGCTCACACCGAAATCATCCATATCGAAGGCGACCCGGACCATCCGGTGAATCGCGGCACCCTGTGCCCGAAGGGCGCCGGCCTGCTCGATTTCGTGCACAGCCCCAACCGCCTGCAATATCCGCAATACCGCGCGCCCGGCGGCAAGCAATGGCAGCGCATTTCCTGGGACGAGGCCTTCGACCGCATCGCCAAGCTGATGAAGGACGATCGGGATAAGAATTTCGTGGCCACCAACCAGGACGGGCTGACGGTGAACCGCTGGACCACCACCGGTTTCCTGGCCGCGTCCGCTTCCAGCAATGAAACCGGCTATCTGACGCACAAAGTCGTCCGTAGCCTGGGGATGCTCGCATTCGATAATCAAGCACGTGTCTGACATGGCCCGACGGTGGCAAGTCTTGCCCCGACGTTTGGCCGAGGAGCGATGACCAACCATTGGGTTGACATCAAGAACACGGACCTGGTTTTGATCATGGGCGGCAACGCAGCCGAGGCGCACCCGTGCGGCTTCAAGTGGGTGACCGAAGCGAAGGCGCACCGCAAGGCGCGACTCATCGTGGTCGACCCGCGCTTCACCCGCTCGGCGGCAGTGTCCGATTTCTATGCGCCGGTCCGTGCCGGCTCCGACATCGCCTTCCTGGGCGGGGTGATCAATTATCTGCTGTCGAACGACAGGATTCATCACGAATACGTGAATAACTACACCGACTTCAGCTTCCTGGTGAATGAGGCGTACACCTTCGAGAATGGTCTCTTCTCGGGCTACAACGCGGAGAAGCGCAACTACGACAAGTCCACCTGGGGCTATCAGATCGGCGAGGACGGCTACGCCAGAACCGATCCGACGCTGCAGGACCCGCGTTGCGTCTACCAGCTGATGAAGGCGCATTACAGCCGCTACACGCCCGACATGGTCTCCACCATCTGCGGCACGCCGAAGGAAGCCTTCCTCAAGGTGTGCGAAATGATCGCCGAGACCTCGGCGCCCGACAGGACCATGACCATCATGTATGCGCTGGGCTGGACGCAGCATTCGCAGGGTTCGCAGATGATCCGCACCGGCGCCATGGTGCAGCTGCTGCTGGGCAACATCGGCGTGGCCGGCGGCGGCATGAACGCGCTGCGCGGACACTCCAACATCCAGGGCCTGACCGATCTGGGCCTGCTGTCCAACCTGCTGCCCGGGTACATGACACTGCCGGGTGAGAAGGAGCAGGACTACCAGGCCTACATCGACAAGCGCGCCACCAAGCCGCTGCGCCCCGGCCAGCTGTCCTACTGGCAGAACTACGGCAAGTTCCACGTCAGCACCATGAAGGCCTGGTACGGCGACGCCGCCACCGCGGACAACAACTGGTGTTACGACTGGCTGCCCAAGCTGGACAAGCCCTACGACATCCTGCAGGTGTTCGAGAACATGAACAACGGTTTGATGAACGGCTACGTCTGCCAGGGATTCAATCCGCTGGCGTCGGCACCCTGCAAGGTCAAGGTGTCGGGCGCGCTGGCCAAGCTGAAATTCCTCGTCACCATCGACCCGCTGGCGACCGAAACGGCCGAGTTCTGGCAGAACCACGGCGAGTACAACGACGTCGATCCGGCCAAAATCCAGACCGAGGTGTTCCGCCTGCCCTCGACCTGCTTCGCCGAGGAGGACGGCAGCCTGGTCAATTCCGGACGCTGGCTGCAGTGGCACTGGAAAGGCGCGGAACCCCCCGGCGACGCGCTGTCGGACCAGGAGATCATGGCCGGCATCTTCCTCAAAATCCGCGCGCTCTATAAAAAGGACGGTGGTGCCTTCCCCGATCCCATCCTCAATCTGAGCTGGAAGCACAGGATTCCGGCCTTCCCCTCGCCGGAAGAACTGGCGAAAGAGTTTTCCGGCAAGGCGCTGAAAGACGTGACTGACCCCAAGGACCCGGCCAGGGTGCTGGTCAAGGCGGGCGAGCAGCTCAACGGCTTTGCAGAACTGCGCGACGACGGCTCCACCGCCTGCGGCTGCTGGATCTTCGCCGGCGCCTGGAGCGAGAAGGGCAACCTGATGGCGCGGCGCGACAATGCCGATCCCTTCGGCATCGGCCAGACGCTGAACTGGTCATTCGCCTGGCCGGCCAACCGGCGCATTCTCTACAACCGCGCTTCCTGCGACCCGGCCGGCAAGCCCTACGATCCCACGCGCAAGCTGATCGCCTGGGACGCCGGCGCGGGCAAGTGGAGCGGCTCGGACATCCCGGATTTCAAGCCGGATTCGGCGCCGGAGGAGGGGATGAATCCATTCATCATGAACCCCGAAGGCGTGGCGCGCTTCTTCGCGGTGGACAAGATGAACGACGGGCCTTTCCCCGAGCACTACGAGCCCTTCGAGTCGCCGCTGGCGTCCAACCCGCTGTTTCCGGACAACCCGGTGGTGCGCGCCAGTCCGGCGGCGCGGGTATTCAAGGGCGACTGGGCGACGTTCGGCAAGGTCGACAAGTTTCCGTTTGTCGCCACCACCTACCGGCTCACCGAGCACTTCCACTTCTGGACCAAGCACGTGAAGTCCTCGGCCATCATCCAGCCTGAACAGTTCGTGGAGATCGGCGAGGACCTGGCGAAGGAGAAGGGCATCCAGTCCGGCGACCACGTGCGGGTGAAATCGAACCGCGGATTCATCGTCGCGGTGGCCGTGGTGACCCGGCGCCTGATGGCCCTGACGGTAGGCGGCAAGAAGACCTACACGGTGGGCATTCCCATTCACTGGGGCTTCACGGGCGTGGCCAAGAACGGCTACCTCACCAATACCCTGACCCCCTTCGTGGGCGACGCCAATACCCAGACGCCTGAGTTCAAGGCGTTCCTGGTCGACGTCGAGAAAGTGTGAGGAGACGACCATGGCACTGCAATCGCTCGACATCAAAGCCCGTTCCGCCACCACCACGCCTGCTCCAAACGTTCGTGCCGAGGCGACCATTCCGGTCGCCAAGCTGATCGACATTTCCAAGTGCATCGGCTGCAAGGCCTGCCAGGTGGCCTGCATGCAGTGGAACGATCTGCGCGACGAGGTCGGCACCAATGTTGGCGTATACGACAACCCGATGGATCTCAGCGACCAGTCGTGGACGGTAATGCGCTTCTCCGAAGTGGAAGTGCAGCAGGGGCGGCTGGAGTGGCTGATCCGCAAGGACGGCTGCATGCACTGCGCCGACCCGGGCTGCCTCAAGGCCTGCCCGTCGCCGGGGGCGATCGTGCAATACGCCAATGGCATTGTCGATTTCCACGAGGAAAACTGCATCGGCTGCGGTTACTGTCTCACCGGATGCCCGTTCAACATCCCACGCATCTCGAAGAAGGACAGCAAGGCCTACAAGTGCACGCTGTGCTCCGACCGCGTGGCGGTGGGGATGGAACCGGCCTGCGTGAAGACCTGTCCCACCGGCGCCATCGTGTTCGGCTCCAAGGTGGACATGATCCACCACGCCGAAGGCCGCATCGCCGACCTCAAGGAGCGCGGCTACGGCAATGCGGCGCTATACGACCCGCCGGGCGTCGGCGGCACCCACGTGATGTACGTGCTGCAGCACGGCGACCAGCCGGAGCTGTATGCGAACCTGCCGAAGGATCCGGGCATCAGCCCGCTGGTCGGCCTGTGGAAGGGCATCGCCAAGCCGCTGATGAGTTTCGGCGTCGGGCTGGCCGTGCTGGCGGGTTTTTTCCATTTCGTCACGGTAGGCCCCAAGGAGGTGGAGGAAGAGGAGGTGGATTGAACCCGCCCGTTTTTCTTCTCTCAACATCTGAGGAACGATCATGCACACTTCAATCAAGCGTTACACCACCACGGAACGCAGCAATCACTGGATCGTGGCCATTGTCTTCATACTCGCCGCGCTATCGGGGCTGGCGCTGTTCCATCCGGCCTTTTTCTTTTTCGTGCATCTGTTCGGCGGCGGTCCCTGGGCGCGCATCCTGCACCCCTTCATCGGCGTGGTGATGTTCGTATTTTTTGCCGTGCTGACAGCAGGCTTCTGGCGCCTGAACCGGATCACGCCGGCAGACCGGCAGTGGTCGAAGCGCATGGTGGATGTGATGCGCAATCGCGACAACAACCTGCCCGAACCGGGCAAATACAATGCCGGACAGAAATACCTGTTCTGGCTCATGGTGGCGAGCATCCTGCTGCTGCTGATCTCGGGCATGGCCATCTGGCAGCCCTGGTTCGCGCCCTTCTTGCCGGTCGGATTGCAACGCGTGGCAGTCGTCGTGCATGCCCTGGCGGCCTGGATCATCATCCTCGGCATCATTGTGCACATCTATGCGGCCATCTGGGTCAAGGGCACGCTGCGGGCGATGACGCGGGGGACGGTTTCCGGCGCCTGGGCCAAACATCATCACCGCGCCTGGTACCGCGAAATGACCGGCAAGTAATTTTTGATTGACGCTCAATACAAGGACATCATCCAGCGCATGCCAACAACCCTCCTGCAACCCGGCCAGATCGAAGCGGCGGCCGGCAGTATTCCCGAACTGCGCCTGCCGCCCGCCGACCTGTTTCTTGCACGTGCCCGGCGACTGGAGCAATTGGCCGAGCAGCACACCCTGGGAGACTACCTGCGCTTTGTCGCCCGGCTTGCGCGGGCGCAGCATGAATGCATGACGGCCGGCTCCGAGGTGAGCCTGCCCACGTCCGAACGGCTGGCGCAATGCCGCGAATACCGCATGCCGCCGCTGGCCCCGGCGGGGTTGGCAAAGCCGTCCGGCTGGCGCGACACCGCCCGACACCTGGCCCGGGCGGTTCAGCCGGCCTTGCCCGCAGCCGGCCAGACCGCGCTGCGCCCGATTCTGGAAGGCCAGGATGCCTGGCTGGACGAGCAGGCCGCGCGGTTGTTCGAGGGCGACACACAACATCTGGATGCTGCCGTGGCGCCGGTAATCGGTGCCGGCCTGCAGGTGCACTGGACCCATCTTGCCCGCCAGCTCGATCCCGCCCAGGTGGCGCGGCCCGAGCATCCCAACCTGTGCCCGGTGTGCGGCGCGCATCCGGTCAGTTCGGTGGTGCGCATCGGCGGCGCCGAAAACGGCCTGCGCTATCTGCATTGCGCGCTGTGCAGTTCGGAATGGCACGTGGTGCGGGCCAAGTGCAGCAACTGCGACAATACCCGCGGCATCGCCTACCATTATCTGGAGGGCGGCGACAACGTGGTGCGCGCCGAGAGTTGCCCGGAGTGCCGGACCTACCTGAAAATCGTTCACCAGGACAAGCATCCGCTGGCCGATCCCGTGGCCGACGACCTCGCCAGCCTGACGCTCGATCTGCTGATGGACGAGGCGGGTTTTGCCCGCAGCGGGGTCAACTGGTATCTGATTCAGGGTCATCCGTAGAAGAACCCTTTACTGCTTCAAGCCGCTAACCCATCAACTGCAAAGGGATTGTCTATCGTGCATAGCGCCCCCCCTCGTCCGCCCTCGATCGATCGCGTCCTCAACTGGACTGCGGTCGCCACCCTGATCGCAGAATACGGCCGCGAACCGGTGCTCGCCGGGGTGCGCACGGTGCTCGACAGCGCCCGTCAGGCCGCGCGCAGCGGCGAACTGGTGGACTACACCGAACCCGCGCTGGCGTCCCATCTTGCCGCGCATCTTGCGCAGCACAATACGCCCCGCCTGAAACGGGTATTCAACCTCACCGGCACCGTGCTGCACACCAACCTGGGGCGCGCGCCTCTGCCGGAAGAGGCGGTGGAGGCACTGGTGATG
>JAKACL010000111.1 GCA_021821425.1 Pseudomonadota bacterium | reverse complement strand
CATCGAGCGCGGCGCCACCAGATGCTGCACGTGCCATTCGTTCGAGTACTTGCCGCCGACGCGCGCGAGGTCCGGACCGGTGCGCTTGGAGCCCCACTGGAACGGGTGGTCGTACTGCGACTCCGCCGCCAGCGAGTAATGGCCGTAGCGCAGCTTCTCGTCGCGGAAGGGACGGATCATCTGCGAATGGCAGGTGTAGCAGCCTTCGCGGATGTAGATGTCGCGGCCGCGTTGTTCCAGCGGCGTGTAGGGGCGCACGCCCTCGACCTTCTCGATGGTCTTGTCGATGAAGAACAGCGGCGCGATTTCCACCAGGCCGCCGACGCTGATCGCCAGCATAGTCAGCACGGCCATCAGGCCGATGTTGGTTTCAATCCATTCGTGTTTGAAGTTGAAGTTCATCTCTTATCGTCCCTGAATCATGCGTGCGCCATCTTGGCAGCCAGCTTGGCTTCCAGCGCGGCGCTCTCCCGCTTGCCCTGGCGGATCGTCATGAACATGTTGTACGTCATCATCACGGTGCCGGTGAGGAAGAACATGCCGCCGATCGCGCGCATCGCATAGAAGGGCATCATGGCCGCGACGGATTCGGCGAACGAGTACTGCAGGTTGCCGAACTCGTCGAAGGCGCGCCACATCAGGCCTTGGGTGATGCCGGAAATCCACATCGCGACGATGTACAGCACGATGCCGAGGGTGGCAAGCCAGAAATGCCACTCGACCAGTTTCGCGCTGTAGATCTTGGTGTCCCACAGCTTGGGCATCATGTGATAGAGCGAGCCGAACGAGATCATCGCCACCCAGCCCAGCGCGCCGGAGTGGACGTGGCCCACGGTCCAGTCGGTGTAGTGGCTCAAGGCGTTGACCTCCTTCAGCGACATCATCGGGCCTTCGAAGGTCGACATGCCATAGAAAGACAGCGCGACGATCATGAAGCGCATCACCGGGTCGGTGCGCAGTTTGTCCCAGGCGCCCGACAGGGTCATGATGCCGTTGATCATGCCGCCCCACGAGGGCATCAGGAGCAGGATGGAGAAAGCAGCGGCCAAGGACGAGGTCCAGTCGGGCAGCGCGGTCCAGTGCAGGTGGTGCGCACCGACCCACATGTACATGAAGGAGAGCGCCCAGAAGTGGACGATCGACAGGCGGTAGGAATAGATCGGGCGGCCGGCCTGCTTCGGCACGAAGTAGTACATCATGCCGAGGAAGGCGGCGGTCAGGAAGAAGCCCACCGCATTGTGGCCGTACCACCACTGCGTCATCGCGTCCTGGGTGCCGGCAAACAGGCTGTAGGACTTCATCGAGAACAGGTCGACCGGCATCGCCAGGTTGTTGAAGGTGTGCAGCAGCGCGGTCGCCAGGATGAAGGCGAGGTAGAACCAGTTGGCGACGTAGATGTGCGGCTGCTTGCGGCGCATGATGGTGCCTACGTACAGGATCAGGTAGGTGACCCAGACGGCCAGGATCAGCAGGTCGATCGGCCATTCCATCTCGGCGTACTCGCGGCCCTGCGAATAGCCCATCACATACGACAGTGCGGCCAGCACGATCACGGTCTGCCAGCCCCAGAAGGTAAAGCTCGCCATGCCATCGGAAATCAGACGGGTCTGGCAGGTACGCTGCACGACATAGTAGGAAGTGGCAAACAGCGCCGAGCCCCCGAAGCCGAAGATCACCGCGCTGGTATGAACCGGGCGGAAGCGGCCGAAGGAGAAATAGGGGCTGTCGAAATTGAGAAACGGCCAGGCCAGCTCGGACGCGATATAGACGCCGACGCACATGCCGACCACCGCCCACACCAGCGACATGACGGAAAATTTCTTAACGATATCAAAGTTGTACTGTTCCGCACCGGAATATGTGGTTACCGCCATCGACCGCTCCTGTTGTCCGCGAAAGGGCGCTGGTCCGCGCCTTATTACAGCATATGCTTATATTAAAAAACTGCGGGATTATAAATCAGTCCGGCCGGCCACTGCAACCCGCCTGTCATCCCGCGTAAGGGTCAGGACGCTGCCAGCAGGACTTCAAGGTCATGGGCAATGGCGTCCGGGCTGCTGCCGTAGGGCATTAAGAGCCGCAGGTTACCGTGTTTATCGAACACATAAGTTCCTGCGCTGTGGTCGATCAGATAGTCGTCCGCGCCTTTTACCGATGTCTTTTGATAGACCACTTTGAATTCCTTCGCCAATTCGCGCAGCGCGTCTCCCTCGGCATACATGCCGAGGAAGCCGGGGTTGAAGGCGGGCACGAAGGTTTTCAGTACATCCGGCGTGTCGCGCTCGGGGTCGACCGTCACGAAAATCACCTGCACCTGCTCGGCCCCGGCCCCCAGCTGCTCGAGCGCGCGGGCAAAGTCCGACAGGGTGGTGGGGCAGACATCCGGACAATGCACGTAGCCGAAGAACACGGCCACCACCTTGCCCCGGAAATCCGCCAGTTCACGGACCTGTCCATGGTGGTCGGTGAGCCTGAAGTCCCGCGCGAAGGCGGCACCGGTGATGTCGGTCGCCCGGAACGCGGGGGCTTGCGGGGCGGGCTGGCAGGCCGCCAGCATGAGCGCTGCCAGTGCGCCAAGCGCGGCAAGCCGTATCCTCATGCGCGGACCTGCTCAAACATCCGTCCCGGCATGTCGGCCAGGCGGTATTTGCCGGACTCGACCGCTTTCGCCAGCTTGTCGAGCGTGGTGTCCTGCAGCAGGTCGATGATTTTCTTCTTCACCGGCAGCCAGCGGAAATGCAGCGGGCACGCGGTTTCATCGCTGCATTTCTTCAGGCCCAGCAGGCAGCTCTCGGTGAACACCGGCCCTTCGGTCAGCAGCAGGATCTGCATCAGCGTGATCTTGTCGCCCGTTTCGCGCAGGCAGAATCCGCCCAGGCGACCGCGGAACGAGAACAGGAGATTGCCCTTGGCCAGACCCTGCAGGATCTTGGCGAGGTAGGGTGCAGGCACGCCGAGCTGGGCGGCGATGTCCTTGTTGAGCACCGGCGTGGCGTCCGGCTGGGTGGCCATGTAGATCAGGGCCTGCACGGCATACTGGCTGGTTCGGGAGAGGATCATCGCGTGCCTCTGGAAGAAAAGTAGGCACAATATAAAACAATCTTGTCCGAATATCCAGATAGGGGCTTAATTCCCCATATAAATCAAATGGGTATTTTGTAATAGTGGTCGACCAGCATGATCGCGAACAGCAGGCTCAGATACCAGATGGAGAAGCGGAAGGTTTCCTTCGCCAGGTCGTCGCTGTAGGTGCGGTACAGGCGCCAGCCATAGTGGATGAAACGGCCGCCCAGCAGCACCGCGCCGGCCAGGTAGATCCAGCCGCTCATGCCGGTGCCGATCGGCAGCATGGTCACCGCAAACAGCAGCAGCGTGTAGAGCAGCACGTGCAGGCGAGTGTACGCTTCGCCGTGGGTGACGGGCAGCATCGGCAGCCCGGCCTGGGCATACTCCTCGCGGCGATACAACGCCAGCGCCCAGAAATGCGGCGGCGTCCAGGCAAAGATGATGAGGAACAGCAGCAGCGCGTCGTGATGCAGTTCACCGGTGGCGGCGGCCCAGCCCAGCACCGGCGGCATCGCCCCGGAAGCGCCGCCGATGACGATGTTCTGCGGCGTGGCCGGCTTCAGGATGGCGGTGTAAATAATGGCGTAGCCGACAAAGGTGGCCAGCGTCAGCCACATGGTGAGCGGATTGACGAAGACGTGCAGCAGATACAGCCCGATGCCGCCGACCACGCCGGAAAACACCAGCGTCTGGGTATTGGTCAGTTCGCCGCGCGGCAGCGGACGGGCGCGGGTGCGCGCCATCATCGCATCGATCTTCTGCTCGACCAGGCAGTTGAATGCGGCGGCCGCGGAAGCCACCAGCGCGATGCCCAGCGTGCCGGCCCACAACACGTTCCACGCCGGCCAGGTGGGCACGGCGAGGAACATGCCGATGACCGCGGTAAATACGATCAGGCTGACCACCCTCAGCTTGCACAAGGCCAGAAATTGCTGGCAGCGGCAGGCTGCCCCCTGGATCATCGCGGACTCCATCCTCATCTCCTGCTTACCCGGTAGTTCAACCAGACCAGGCTGGCCAGCAACAGCGCGGCCCCGGTGTTATGCGCCACCGCCAGGCCCAGCGGCAGGCTCAGCAGCACATTGCCGATGCCCAGCGACACCTGCAGCACCAGCAGCCCACCCACGATCACCGCCAGGCCGGCATAGGCCGGGGTGCGCAACAGCCGCACCACCAGCCAGCCCAGATAAAGCGTCACGATCAGCGCCATCACGCGATGCACCCAGTGGATCGCCGTCAGCGCCTGCATCGACAACAACTCGCCGCTGGCGGTTTCGCCGAGTTCGCGGTGCAGGGTGAAGGCATGCTCGAAATCCATCGGCGGCAGCCAGCTGCCCTGGCACATCGGGAAATCGGAACAGGCGAGCGCCGCGTAATTGGTGCTGACCCAGCCGCCCAGCGCGATCTGCACCGCCACCAGCACCAGCCCCAACAGGGCGCCGCTCCGCAGGTGCGCAGCGCGGGCGTAATAGGCCTGGGTCGAGCGCCCTTTTTCGCGCAACCACAGCCATACCAGCAGCGCCAGCGTCGCCATGCCGCCCAGCAGGTGTGCGGTGACGACCAGCGGTTTCAGCAGCTTGGTCACGGTCCACATTCCGAGCAGCGCCTGGAAGATAATCAGCGCCAGCAACAGCAGGGGCAGGCCGACGCCGCCCGCGCCATCGTTGCGCCGACGCCAGCCCATCACCGCGATCGCCAGCACCATCAGTCCCAGCGCGCCGGCGAAATAGCGGTGGACCATTTCCTTCCAGGCCTTGGCGTGCGAGACCGGGCCGTCGGGGCGCTCGACGAGTTCGGCGTCGATATGCTCGGCCGCATGCAGCGGAGTGATCTTGCCATAGCAGCCGGGCCAGTCCGGGCAACCCAGGCCGGCGTCCGACAGCCGCACATAGGCGCCCAGGCTCACCACGCCCAGCGTCAGGATCAATGCGACCAGAATCAGTGTGCGATAGGAAGTCATGGCGGATCCCGGTTAGCCGATCTGGGAAGCTTTGAGCAGCAGCTTGAGGTCTTTCATGATGCGCTTGGGGTCCGGCTCGGCGGGAAAGCGCAGCATCAGGTTGCCCAGCGGGTCGACCAGATAGATATGCTGCGCGCGCTCAGCCACGGCCGGGAACTGCCCGATGAACGCTGACTCGGCCGGGCGCCACACATGCAGGCCGGGATGGTCCTGCAACAGCGACGGATCGGCCGTCCCGTCGCCGGTCAGCACCCACAGCCGTTCGATACGGGATTGCTCCTTGCCCTGCGCGATGCGCGTCTGGCGCATCAGATACAGCTGCTGCGCGCAGTCGGCATCGCAGGCTGCCGGGCCGACGTGCACCATCACCCACTTGCCTTGCAGCGCGTTCAGATCGAACGGCGTGCCGTCGTGCAGCGCGCCCGCCGTCTGCTGCAGGGGCGTCACCGTGATCAGCTCGCCGTAATTGGTGTGTCCGGCCGGACGCCACCCGAAATAGGCCAGATAGGCGGCGACCACCGGCACCACAAATACGGCGACCAACAACAGGAATTTGCTACGCGGAGTGAATTGCATGTCTATTTTATGTATTCAGGTCTTCGGGGTCGTCTCGCCGTCGCGGCGCCGCCCGACGTTCATTATCAGCCACAACGCCGCAAGTGTCGCCGCCAAACTGTACCATTGGAAGGCATAGCTGACATGCGTATCGACCCCGGTATCGGGTCGTGGCCAGCTCCGCTGCAGACCATCCGGCAGCGCACTGGTCTGTTGCAGCAGCACCGGTTGCAGGCTCAGGCCTGTGGTCGCGGCATAGCGCTCGAAATCGAGGTTCTGCCAGACCCGTCCCACCGGCTCGGTCGACGCCAGCTCGACGTAGCGCGTGCTCGGGTCGACCGCCATCCCTTGCAGCTTGACCCAGCCCGCCGGCGTCGGCGGCTGCGGGACGTCCGCACGCGACCGCCCGGTCGCCACCCAGCCACGGTTGACCAGAATGGCCCGCTCGCTGCCGTTCACCCGCAGCGGCGTCAGCACGTGATACCCTGCCACGCCGTTCAGCACCCGGTTGTCGATCAGGATGGTGTGGGCGTCGTCGAACACACCCTCCACCTCGAGCGTGCGATACAGCACGCTGTCGCGATCGAGCCGTTCGCTGCCAACGTGGATCGGCGGTTCGGTCGCCGCCGTATCGTAGCGAGCCTGCAGCGCACGTTTTTCGTCGGCGCGGCCGCTCTGCCAGTTGCCGAGCGAATACGTCAGTGCAAAGAAGAACAGCGCCGCCAGCGTCGGCCACAGGGTCGGCGCGAACTGCCAGCGGCCGACGCGTATTTTCATCAAGTGCATGGCATGCACAATCCGGTTAGACTGAAATTTTGCCGGGAGAGCCGTTTCATGCGCATTGTTGCCCTGCTGTTCATCGTCGTCATCCTGGCCAGCCTCGCAGGCGCACTCTACTATCTCATCAGGGACAAGGGGCAGTCCGACCGCACCGTCAAGATGCTCACCGTGCGGGTCGGATTTTCCCTCGCCCTGTTCCTGCTGCTGATGGGCGGATATTACTTCGGCTTTATTCCGCAAACCGGTCTGCGCTGATCCCATCGCGGGACCCCGACAGCAAAAAGCCGCGCGGGACGCGGCTTTTTGCTGTCGGACGCGGCAATGCCGCGTGCCGCTTTTTGCCCGGCTTCAGATCATCCAGTAGACCACGATGAACAGAAGCACCCACACCACGTCGACAAAGTGCCAGTACCACGACACCGCTTCGAACGCGAAATGGTGGTCTGCGGTGAAGTGGCCGGCGATCGAGCGCAGCAGCATCACGATCAGCATCGTCGTGCCGACCAGCACGTGGAAACCGTGGAAACCCGTCAGCATGAAGAAGGTGGCGCCATAGACGCCCGAACCCAGCGTCAGACCCAGTTCCTGATACGCATGGATGTACTCGTAGATCTGCAGCCCCAGGAACACCAGACCCAGCGCGACCGTCATCGCCAGGCCCAGGATCAGCTGCGTGCGGTTGTCCTTCTTGAGCCCCCAGTGCGCCCACGTGATCGTCACACCCGAAGACAGCAGCAGCAGGGTGTTGATCGCCGGGATGCCCCATGCGCCCATCGGCGTGAACTGGTAGCCGTCCGCGGTCAGTCCGGGGCCCGCCGTCGGCCAGGTCGCCTGGAAACCTTCCCACAACAGGCTGCCGGTGTCGGCGTCCGCAAGCCAGGGCACCGAGAGCACCCGGGTGTAGAACAGCGCCCCGAAGAAGGCCGCAAAGAACATCACTTCGGAAAAAATGAACCAGCTCATCGACCAGCGGAACGAGGAATCGACCTGCCGGTTGTAGCGGCCGGCCTCGCTGTCGCGGATCACCTCGCCAAACCAGCCGAACATCATGTAGAACAGGATCGCGACCCCGGCCAGGAGCACCCAGCCGCCGTTGTCGATCTCCCTCATGGTCATGGTGCCGCCAACCGCCATCAGCAGCAGCGCCACCGAGCCGATGATCGGCCAAAGCGAAGGTTGCGGCAGATAGTATTTATCAGTTTGTGCCAGACTCATCTCATCCCCTCTTTCTTGTTTCGTAGATCGCTCAGTTCAAGAATTGCATTGCCAGATACACCAGCAGCAACATCGTCAACACAAAAACCGCCCCGCCTATCAGCCCGGCAATGATGACCTGGGCCGGCGTCAGGCTTTGCGCGTCGGCGTCGTAGTCACGCCGTTTGCGCACGCCGAAAAAACTCCAGAAAACCGCGAGCACAACCTTCAGGTTGTTTCTCTTCTCAACCATGCGGTACCGCTTTCCGCCCGCCTGACGCCTGCTTCTGCGCTGCAAGATCGAAGAAGGTGTAGGACAGCGTCACGGTATGCACATCCCGATCCATGTCCGCATCCAGCACGAACATGACCGGCATGCGCCGGGTCTCGCCTGCGGCGAGGGTCTGCGGCGTAAAGCAGAAGCATTCGATTTTCTTGAAAAACCCCGCCGCGCGCGCCGGTCCATAGCTCGGGACCGCCTGCCCCACGATGGCATGGTTGCTGATGTTGCTGACTTCGTATTCCACCTGCACCAACTGCCCCGGGTGCACCTTGAGACTACGCTGCAGCGGCTTGAACCGCCACGGCAAGGCTTCATTGGTATTGGCGTCGAATTCCAGCGTCACCAGCCGACTCTCGTCGACCTGGGTGTTTTTCACCAGGCTCTGCTCGGCGCCGGCGTTGATTCCGGTCACCTCGCAGATCTTGTAATAAAACGGCACCAGGGCAAACCCGAAGCCGAACATGCCCAGCGTCACGACGACGAGCTTGGTCAGCGTTTTGGCGTTGCCTAGGGCCATGGCCTAGTTCAATCCGCTATACAGCGTGAAGAGGAACAGGCCGAGTGCCAGCACCGCCAGAATGACAGCAGTGCGGTATTTTCCATTGCGCTTGTCGGCCATGTTCACTGCTCCGCTCACTTCACCACCGGCGCAGTTTCAAAGGTGTGGTACGGCGCGGGCGACGGCAGCGTCCACTCCAGGCCCTCGGCCCCTTCCCATACGCGGTCGGTTGCCTTCTCGCCCCCCTTGATCGCCTTCAGCACCACGGCCAGGAAGATCAGCTGGCTGAAGCCGAACATGAATGCACCGACGGTGGCGATCTGGTTGAACTCGGTGAACTGCAGCGCATAGTCTGGAATCCGGCGCGGCATGCCGGCCAGGCCCAGGAAGTGCATCGGGAAGAACACGATGTTCATGCCGATCACCGACAGCCAGAAATGCCATTTGCCGAGCGTCTCGTTGTACATGTGGCCGGTCCACTTCGGCAGCCAGTAGTAGATGCCGGCGAAGATCGCGAACAGCGCACCGGATACCAGCACGTAATGGAAGTGCGCCACCACGTAGTAGGTGTCGTGCAACTGGATGTCGACCGGCGCAATCGCCAGCACCAGGCCGGAGAAGCCGCCGATGGTGAACAGGCAGACGAAGGCGATGGCG
>JAKACL010000110.1 GCA_021821425.1 Pseudomonadota bacterium | reverse complement strand
GACATCGGGCACGGCGAGAGATTCGGCCTGCATGTTCAATGTTCGGGAAGGAATACGCGGTCGACACGATCCCATTCAAAATCGTTCAGCAATTGCCGCATTCTGCCGGGCATGCGTTGCAGATTGACGTAATGGCGGAAGCGCGTCCTGGCGGAAATGCCGTGCTGGCGCGGCTGCCCGGCATCGAGCTCCCAGGGGTGGAAGTAGAACATGCACGGCGCCTGATCCTGCGCGTTGACGCGCCGCAGCATCCAGCGCGACATCCGGTAGGGCAGCAGGCGGAACCAGCCGCCGCCCGCCGCCGGCAGGTTGCGGCCGAACAGCGGCACCGTGGTCGGCGGCAGTTCCAGAATGCCGCCGTCGCCATTGGGGCGGTGCGGGAAGCGCGGCGCGTCGGGCATGCCGTAATGGTCGTGCTTGACCGGATAGATGCTCGAGCTGTACACGTAGCCCGCATTCTGCAGTTCTTCGACCGCCCACCAGTTGTCGCGGTTAATGGAGAAGCTCGGTGCGCGATAGCCGCGCACGGCCACGCCGCCGAGGTCTTCGAGCAGAGTCTTGGCGCGGGTGATGTCGTCGCGGAATTCGGCCGGCGTGAGGTCGCTCGCGCGCTGGTGGCCGTAGCCGTGGCTGGCGAGTTCGTGGCCATTGTCGACGATGCTGCGCACCACCTGCGGATAACGTTCGGCGATCCAGCCCAGCGTAAAGAAGGTGGCCTTGGCATCGGCCTCGTCGAGCAGGCCGAGGATCGTCTCGACGTTGCGCTCGACCCGGCACGGCAGGCTGTCCCAATCCTCGCGCCGGATGTGCGGGGCAAACGCCGAGACCTGGAAATAGTCCTCGACGTCGATCGACATCGCGTTCTTCATCCGCGGCTTTTTGATTGGAGCATTCTCCATCACGCGGCACGCCTCCCCTTGTGTCCGGGCAGCCAGCCCTTCAGCGTGTGCGCAATGCGCATGGCCGCGCGGCCATCCCAGAATTCTGGAATGCGTCCGGCCTTGCCGCCGCCCGCCATCACCTCGTTGAATGCCGCCCGGATGGCATCGGGGACGGGGCCGACCAGGGTGTTGGTGCCTTCGGCAATCGTGATCGGGCGTTCGGTGTTCTCGCGCAGCGTGAGACACGGCACGCCGAGCGCGGTGGTTTCCTCCTGGATGCCGCCCGAATCGGTCAGCACCAGCCGGGCGTCGCGCATCAGGCCGAGCATTTCCAGATAGCCGACCGGCGGCAGGATGTGCAGGCCGTCGAGCTTGCTGCCGAAGCGAAATTTTTCGATATTGCCGCGCGTGCGCGGATGCAGCGGCATCACCACCGGCAGGCGACGATTGATCTCGCCGACCACGTCGAGCAGCGCGGCGAGCGTGTCGCGGTCGTCGACGTTGGACGGCCGGTGCAGCGTCAGCACCGCGTACTGCGGCAGCACGACGCCGAGGGTGCGGCTCGCGGGCACCGCGCGCTCCAGGTTGCGGTAAAGGGTGTCGATCATCACGTTGCCGACGAACTCGACGCGCGCGGGATCGACGCCTTCGCGCACCAGGTTGGCAAGCGCGCTTTTTTCGGTGATGAACAGCAGGTCGGAAATCTGGTCGGTCAGCACGCGGTTGATCTCCTCCGGCATGCCGCGGTCGTAACTGCGCAATCCGGCTTCGACGTGGATCACGCGCACGCCGCGCTTGGCCGCGACCAGCGCGCAGGCGATGGTGGAGTTGACGTCGCCCACCACGAGCACGGCCTGCGGCTGCGCGCTTTCGAGCACCGGCTCGAAGCGCTTCATCACCTCGGCCGTCTGCACCGCATGGCTGCCGGAACCGACTTCAAGATGGTGGTCGGGCGGCGGGATACCGAGATCGGCAAAAAAGCTGTCGCTCATCGCCGCGTCGTAATGCTGGCCGGTATGCAGCAGCTGCGCGGCAATGCCGGTTTCGGCGAAGGCCGCCATCACCGGCGCGATTTTCATGAAATTGGGGCGGGCGCCCGCCACGCACAGAACCTGGGTCATGACCTAACGCGCGGCGTCCTGGTTTGCCGGCGGCACGCCCTCGTCCGCGGACTGGCGCTCGCTGACCGTATACAGAATCTTGCGCACGATGGGCAGGATGCGGTTGACCGAGCGCTCCAGCTGATCGATGCGCTGCACCACGCGGATGCTGTCATCGCTGTTCAGCACGCCGCCTTCCGATGAACCGTTGGCGAGGCCCGCTGTGACGTGGAACTCCTGGTGCGCCACTTCGTTCTTCAGGTCGGCGATCACCTCGTCGACTTCCGCCTCGCCGAAATGCGTCTTTTCCTCGAGAAAACCGAACAGCAGCAGGCGGTCGCAGGTGGTGTTGAGGCGGCGCGGGATGCCGCCGGTAAAGCGATGCAGCGCGTCGAACGCGGCCTCGTCGAACCCCGGCATGCCCTGCCAGCCGACGGTGCGCAGGCGGTGCTCGATATAGCCGCGCGTTTCGTCCGCATCGAGCGGCCCCAGGTGATAGGAGGCCACTACGCGCTGGCGCAGCTGCTGCATGTCGGGGCTTTGCAGGATGCCCCGGAATTCCGGCTGCCCGAGCAGAAAGGTCTGGATCAGCGAGCGCTCGTTGTTTTGGTAGTTGGACAGCATGCGCAGCTCCTCGACTGCGCGCGAGGTCAGATTCTGCGCCTCGTCGACCACCAGCAGCACGCGCTTGCCCTGCCGGGTCGCGGCAATCAGGAACTCTTCCAGGTTCTTCAGCAGAGCCGACTTGGTGAGGCCCTCGTGCTCCAGCCCGAACGAAGCGGCGACGCTGCGCAGCGTGTCCTCGGCGTCCAGCTGGGTGGAGACCAGCTGCGCGGCGAGCAGGTTGTGCGATTCGAGCTGGCGGAACAGGTTGCGCACCAGCGTGGTCTTGCCGGCACCGACTTCGCCGGTGATGACAATAAAGCCTTCGCCGAGCGACAGCCCGTAATCCAGGTAGGCCATCGCCCGCTTGTGGCCCTTGGAGCCGAAGAAAAATCGCGGGTCGGGGTTAAGCTGGAAAGGCTTGGCGCTAAAGCGGTAATAGTCTTCGTACATGAACGATCCGTTGTCTGAAGGGGCGCAGCGCGTGCAGGCGTAACACGTAGCAACGGCTGTGCCATGCCGGAAAAACGATCAGAAGCCCATGTTGACCGTCGCCGTGATGCTGTTGACGTCGTAGTCCGAATTGGGCGCGTTCGAATCCCGTTGGGTGTGGCGTAATGTCAGCGCACCGTTGAGCTTCTCGGCAAAGCGGTGGTTGAGGCCGAGGCTCAGGATCATCCGGTCGTCCTCGCGCGCCGCGCCCGGCGTGAGCAGACTGTCGATGCTTGTGCGTGTCAGCGACAGGCTGCCGCTGGCCATGGTCCGGGGCGTCATCCGGTAGCTGACCGAACCCGTGACCCCCTGGATATGGTCCTCCGCGTCGCCGAGCGCCTGATAGAGACGCCGGGTATCCTGCGCCGACAACCCGAATTCCAGGCGGCCGATGTCCCATGTCACGCCCGCGGTCAGGCTCTTGATGATGTAAACGCCATTGGCGCTTGCGACGTTCAGCAAACCCGCTGCAACCAGATCGGCGGTCGAAAAGCCGTAGTCGGCGAAAAAAAGCGCCAACTGACCCGCCGTGATCGGCCCCACACAAGCACCGGGATTTTGCTGGGCTTCTACGAGCGTTCCATTGCAATCCCAGAAGATACGGCTGGTTTGTTCAAGGAACTGCTGCGTAATATCGCTGACATCTTCGGAATAGCGTACCGTCCAGCGCGTCATGCGGGTGCGATGGCTGCCGGAAAAGCTGAAGGTGTCGCCGAAATAACGTTTACCTGCAGAAGCCTCGACGCTGGTTCGGCGCGTGGGCGACCAGCCGAAGCCCGCACTGTAGAACGAACCATCGGTGTCGGTCGTGCTGAGGTAGTCGTTCCAGTCCTGGCCGACGGTGCCGAACAGCCGGAACTTCCGCGTCAGCGCATACCCCACGGTTGCGCTGGCGCGCTCGAAGGTGGTGTCCGAATTGGCCGCAGTGGTGGCGGCCTTGCGGTTTTCCGCCTTGCGGATGGAGTAATCGAGCGCCCAGCTCAGGTCGGTGAACCGGGTGCCGCTATTCAGCCGCGCCGCGAGCGAATTGATGCTGGAATTGGCGGCGGTGTTGTTCTCGAAAATCGCCCCGCTGTTGGTGTAGCGCACCAGCGCGTTGGCAAAGGTGCCCAAACGCTGCTGGATATAGGGGCTGATCGAATAGGTGCCGACCGTGGTACGGTTGCTGTCGTTGGTCTCGGCGTCGGCAGTGGGGCCGAGCAAAGAAATCAGCTCCTGAGAAATGTGGGCGCTGCCGTCGATGAACAGGAAATCCTCGACCAGCTCGGCCTTGCCGATGCCACTGAGGCGATGATAGAGATCGTTGCTGTTGTCTTCGCCGAAACGCGAGACGGCGGTCAAGCCGTATTGCAGACTGGCCTGCACCCGGCGCGACCCCTCCGAGCGCAGGCTGAAACCCGGCGTCACGGTCAGGATCAGCGCGTCTTGCGGATCGGTGGCGCTGCTGTTGGCATTGTCGGTGTAGGTGGCCGACGCCCGGACATTGGGCTCGAGACGCCAGTCGAGGGCCTGTGCCGACGGCGCACACGCCAGCACCAGGAAGGGAAGCGCAAGCGCCGGGCCGGCGCCACGCGGACGATGCTTATTTGCCGTAACTGCCATAGTAGCCATAGTAGTAGTCTGCGCCCGGGGTTGGCGTGGTCTTGTTCAGCAGCATGCCCACCACCTCGCATGACTGGATGTGGCTGAGCGCTTCGCGCACGGCATCCTGCGAGGTCTTTTCGGCTTCCACCACCATGACGATCTGTCCCATGTGGGTGGCCAGCACGCTCGATTCGCTGGTCGCCAGAAGCGGCGGTGAATCGAACAGGATGATGCGGTCCGGGTAGCGGTTGCCGATGTCCTCGACCAGGCGGGTCATCGCCGCGCTCGCCAGCAGTTCGGTGGCGCGCTTGTAGGTGCGGCCGGCCGGCAGCACCGTCAGCTTGGCGATATCGGTGCGGATCAGCACGTCGGACAGCTTGAGGTCCTTGTCCTGCAGCACGTCGAGCAGCCCCTTGTCGGCATGGATGCCCAGGTATTCCGGCACGCGCGGCTTGGCGACGTCGGCGTCGATCAGCAGGACGGTGCGATCCATTTCCATCGCCATCGAAATGGCCAGGTTGATCGCGCAGAAGCTCTTGCCTTCGCCCGGCAGCGAGCTGGTCACCATGATGAGATTGCCGTTCTTGACCCGCGCAGTGCCCTGACCGAACGCGTTGGCGATCAACGGGCGCTTGATGATGCGAAACTCCTCGGCGATCTGGCTCTTCTCGGCGTCCGGCGATACCACCCCCATGCGGTGCAGGCGCGCCAGGTTGATCGACTGGATCTGGCTGTTGCCTTCCAGCACGCCTTCGGCATCCTGCGGACTGAACATCGGCTCGACCGGGGTGGCGACAAAAGGCGCGGCGTGGCCGGCAGTGCGCTGTTTGTTGAGCGCGTTCTCGATCAGGCTGGCGTTTTGATCGGGGGCTTTTTCACCCTCCGGAGCGTGCGCTTGCTGAGAACCACCGGCGCCGATCTTACCGGCTGCTTTTTCAATAATGCTCATGCTTTCTCCTACCCTGCCCGCGAAACGACCATCTGCAGGATCATCACCGCGCCGTAGGCGGCAATCAGACTGCCCAGCGTGGCCAGATAGGTCAGCAGACCCTTGCGCTTGCGCCGACGGGTTTCGTCGGTCTCAACCCGCGACACGGCGCCCAGCAACGGCAGGCCGGTCAGTTCGCGCAGCACGCGGCGATCGGTGACGGTACGCCGCAGCTGGCTCAGCAGGAAGGCGACGGCAACGCCGGCGCCCAGCCCGCCCAGCGCCACCAGCGACAGCAGCAGCGGGCGGTTGGGGAACGCCGGATGGCTCGGCACGAAGGGCGGATCGATTACACGGAAGTCGACGGTGTCGGTCTTGCTCTCGACCTCGCCCGACATGGTGACCGACTCGCGCCGCTTCAGCAGGGCGTCGTAGTTCTGGCGATAGACCTCGTAGTCGCGCATCAGCTGGGTGTATTCCTGCTCCACCTGGGGAATCATGTTGGACGCAGCGCGCAATTCGCCATAGCGGCGCTGATACTCGGCCACGCGCGCACCCAGCGAGGACACCGTGGCATCCGCCTCGGCAATGGCGATGGTGAGCTGCTGATAGACCGGATTCTGGATTTTGGAGCCGGCCGGGTCGGCCTTGCGGTCGGCGAGATCGATCTTCTTCTGCGCTTCCAGCTTCTCGATCAGGCGCTTGGTCGCCTGGATATCGGGGTGTAGGTCCGTGTATTGCAAACGCAGCTGGTCCATCTGCTTTTCCAGCGCCTGGATGCGACCGTCTATTTCGCTGTGGGTCGACACCGCCGCGGCGGCAGCGTCGAGCTCAGGCTCCTCGTCGGCCAGCTGGCGCTTGAGCTGATTGCGACGATTGATCGCTTCCTGCTGCTCAAGCTGGGCCTGTCGCAGCTGCGCCGTCGTCTCGGCCAGCTTGGCGTAATAGTCGCCGCCCTGCCCCGGCATCATGCCGATGTGCTTGCGCTTGAATTCGGTCAGCGCATTTTCGCCATCCACCAGTTTTTGCTGGTACTGCTGCAGTTGCTCCTCGATGAAGCGCGCCGAGCTGGAAATGTCCTGTCGCGTCTTGCCGAGGCTGGTCTCGACAAAAATGGTCAGCAGCGACTGCACGACCTTCTTCGCCAGATCGGGATTGGCGTCCTGGTAGCTGATGGTATAGAGGTTTTCGCGGCCCGCGTCGGCGATGGAGATCTTGCCGGCCAGGCCGTTCAGCATGGCTTCGGTCTGCTCAGGCGTTTTGGCCTTGACGTCGAGATCGGTCATGCGGGCCACTTTTTCCAGGGTGGGCCGGCTGACCAGCTGTCGCGTCATCAGCTTGATCTGCTGGTCGACGTCGGGGGCGACCGTCAGGCCTGTCAGCAGGGGCTTCAGCAGGCTTTGCGTGTCCACATAGACGCGCGCCGACGCCTCATAGCGATCGGGAATCGTCATCACCCAGGTCCAGCCAACGATGCAGACCAGCCAGGCCACGACCACGCCCCACCAGCGGCGTCGCCAGGAGGCCTTGGCATACCCCAGAAGTTGTTGCAGTACTTGATCCATGCGGACGGTCCATCAAAAAGCGCCGCGTTCCGCGGCGCACATACAGTTAGAACAGGCTTTCGGGCACCACCAGCACATCGCCCGGGCGCATGTCGACGTTGGCCGTGGTGTCGCCGCCTCTCAGCAGGTCCTCCAGGCGGACGCCGAGACGTTCCTGCTTGCCGTCGACGGTGCGCAGGATGTAGGCCTTGTTGCCGGCCGCGAAATCGGTCAGTCCGCCAACCGCGATCATCAGGTCGATCAGGCTCATTTTTTCGCGGTAGTTCAGCGCCTGCGGCTTGGCCGCTTCGCCCACGACGCGAATCTGCTGGTCGAACGGACCGATGCCGCCGGCGACGATGACGGTGACGATGGGTTCCTGAATGTATTTGGAGAGCGCTTTCTCGATGTCGCGCGCGAGCTGGGAGGGGGTCTTGCCCGAAGCCTGCAGGTCCTCGACCAGGTTCATGGTCATCTTGCCGTCGGGGCGCACCGGGAAGCTGCCCGACACTTCGGGATTGCGCCATACGAACACCTGGACCGAATCGCCCGGGCCGACCAGATAGTTCCAGTCGTAACTGCCCGTCTGCGCGGGCGCGGGGGGATACGTCGGCGTGCTGGAACAGCCTGCCATCGCCGTCACGGCCAATACCAAACCGACACCCGCGAGTTGCTTCTGGATCGTAAACATGTCCACCCTCCCTTTAATATGCAGTTAATCCGTCCGCATTATGCCAGAGCGAACCGGAAACTGGCGCCAACAGACAAGCTTATAAGCAATCCCCGGACCAGCCGGTGCGCGGCCATGCGGCCGCGGGCCGGCGTGGGCGGAACCGGTCCGGCCATGAGCCGGGCGTCGGCCGTCCGACAAGCCTGTCGTAAGCTCGCCGCCCGGCGCGGTATCATGCGCCCCATGAACCCGCACGCGATCGACAGTCTCGACACCCTGCGCCAGCATATCCGGGCGTTCGCCGAAGCCCGCGCGTGGGAACGCTACCACACGCCGAAGAATCTCGTGATGGCACTCTCGGTGGAAGCGGCAGAACTGCTGGAGCCCTTCCAGTGGCTGACCCCGGAGCAAAGCCAGCAGCTGAACGCCGAGCAGCGCGAGGCGGTGCGCCAGGAAATCGCCGACGTGCTGATCTACCTGACCCGGCTGGCCGACCTGCTGGACATCGACCTGCTTGAGGCCGCGGCCGACAAACTGGCGATCAACGCGCGCAAATACCCAGTCGACAAGGCGTGCGGCAACGCCCTCAAATACACGGACCTTTCGCAATGACCGACCCTTATTACAAGCACCACGTCTTTTTCTGCACCAACCAGCGCGAGGATGGCGCCAAATGCTGCGGCGCTTCGGGCGGCCAGCAGATGCGCGACTATCTGAAGAAGAAGACCAAAAACGCCCACCTCAATGGCGAGGGCAAATGCCGCATCAATAGCGCCGGCTGCATGGATCGCTGCGATGAGGGTCCGCTGCTGGTGGTCTACCCCGAAGGCGTCTGGTACACCTATGTGGACGAATCCGACATCGACGAGATTTTCGAATCCCACCTTAAAAAGGGGCAGATCGTCGAACGCCTGCGACTGAAGTGAAGCGAGCGCAATGAAACGCTTCAAGCTGCGCATCCCGGTTTCCGTCGGCAAGCTGGAAACCGTGATCGACGACCCCGAGACCGAACGCCGCGGCCTGCTGCTGGTCGCCCACCCGCATCCGCTGCACGGCGGCAGCCTCGACAACAAGGTGGTGACCACGCTCGCCAAGGCCGCCAACGAGGCCGGCTGGGTCAGCGTGCGGCCGAACTTTCGCGGCGTCGGCATGAGCGACGGAACATTCGACGCCGGTGTAGGTGAGACCGACGATCTGCTGGCAGTCGCCCGCTTCGTCGAGGCGAGCTACCCCGGCCTGCCGTGGGCGCTGGCCGGCTTTTCCTTCGGCGCC
>JAKACL010000109.1 GCA_021821425.1 Pseudomonadota bacterium | reverse complement strand
GGCGGCGTCGAGACGCTGCTCGCCGACGCCGGGTTCGAACTCACCCCGGTGGCGGAAAAACACCTGTGCTGCGGTTCGGCCGGCACCTATTCGATCCTGCAGCCCGAGATCGCCGATGCGCTCAAGGCGCGCAAGCTGGACCACTTGCAGGCGGGCCAGCCGGAGCTGATCGCCACCGCCAACATCGGTTGCCTCACCCATCTGCAATCGGGCACGACGATCCCGGTGAAACACTGGGTGGAACTTCTTGACGAGGTGCTTGCCGCATACCAAAGAGATTTCAGGAGGCTCGCATGATTTTCAAACAACTGTTCGAACCCGTTTCCAGCACCTACACCTATCTGCTCGGCTGCGAGGAGACCGGCCAGGCGCTGCTGATCGACCCGGTACTGCCGACCTGGGAGCGCGATCTGGCCGCAGTCAACGCGCTCGGGATGAAGCTCGCGTTCACGGTCGAGACCCATATTCACGCCGACCACATCACCTCGGCGAAGAAGCTGAAAGCCATTGCAGACAGCCGTATCGTCGGTCCCGCGCTCGATGCGCTGCCGTGCACCGATGTCGGCATCGTCGACGGCGTGCCGTTCAGGATGGGCTCGATCGAGCTGGCGCCGATCCACACCCCCGG
Organism: Pseudomonadota bacterium; assembly: GCA_021821425.1. The sequence goes on along the minus strand of JAKACL010000109.1, from coordinate 8,601 downwards.
CCACACCGACAACCACTTCGCCTATGCGCACGCCGGCCGGCTCTATACCGGCGATGCGCTGTTGATCGAAGCCTGCGGCCGCACCGACTTCCAGAGCGGCGACCCGGCGGCGCTCTACCACTCCGTGCGCGGCAAACTTTTCTCGTATGACGACGACACGCTGGTCTACCCGGCGCACGACTACGAGCAGCGCCGCATCAGCACCATCGGCCAGGAAAAGGCGCGCAACCCCCGTCTCGGCGGCGACCGCACGCTGGAAGACTTCGTGGTGCTGATGAACAACCTCAAGCTTGCCTATCCCAAGTTCATCGACTACGCGGTGCCCGGCAACCGCGAATGCGGCACCTGCCCGCCGGGCGTGCCCGACCATCTGCAGCAGTATTGCACGCAGATTGCAGAGAGCCGGCAAGGCTGACCGAGCCTGGCGCCGCTCTCCGCCTCGAAGCCGCGATCACACGATGCTGATCCGCCAGGCAGGACAGCGTTGAAGCATTTCAATCCGCCCCAATTCACGGAAGACGCCCATGCAAGTGCAATTCAATACCGATGAGAGCGTTGTCGGACGCGAAGCCCTCGCCCGCCACGCCGAACATGTGGTCCGCAGGGTTCTGGACCGCTTCAGCAACGAGGTCACCCGGGTGGAAATCCACCTCAGCGACAGCAACGGGCAAAAGGCCGGCGAAAACGACAAGCGCTGCCTGATGGAAGCGCGCGTGGCCGGCCGTCAGCCGATCGCGGTCGCCGACGAGGCCAGTACGCTGCACCAGGCGATCGACGGCGCCACCCGGAAAATGAAGCGCTCGCTCGACAGCACGCTCGGCAAGCTGGGGGATCACAAACGCAAGCCAGCGCCTTCCGCCAGCGACGACGAATCGCACCGCCAGGAACCCTGACAGCCGCCGGTTTTGGGGGAAATCCGGAAAACCCCGCCGGACACCGCCGCGCGGAGAGCGGAGTCGTGCCTGACCCGTTACACTGGTGTTGTATCCCGCTTGAAAGGAAAACCCCATGAGCACCAAAGACGAATTTGTCAAAAAAATGCACGCCAAGCTTGACGAATGGAATGCCGATATCGATGCGCTCTCGGCAAAGGCCGATCAGGCTGCCCACAAGGCCGAAGCGGAAGCCCGCGCCGAATACCACAAGCAGATCGAGGCCCTGCGCAGCAAGCGCGACCAGGCGCGCGGCAAGCTGAATGAGGTGGAGTCCGCCAGCGAAAGCGCCTGGCGCGACCTCAAGGCCGGCGTCGAGCTGGCCTGGGAGTCGGTCAGCGAAGCGGTGCGCTCAGCCACCGAACGTTTCAAGTAAACCGTCCGCACTCGCCGGATACTTTATCTGCAATCAAACAAAGGGAACGACACATGTCGAACGAGGGTTATCACGAACCGATCGAAGAACTCAGCGCGGAAACGCGCGACATGCACCGCGCGATCACTTCGCTGATGGAAGAACTCGAAGCGGTGGACTGGTATAACCAGCGGATGGATGCCTGCAAGGATCCGGAATTGCGTGCGATCCTCAGGCACAATCGCGACGAGGAAAAGGAACACGCGGCGATGGTGCTGGAGTGGATCCGCCGCAAGGACCCCCGCTTCGACAAGGAGCTGCGGGACTACCTGTTCACCGACAAGAAAATCGCCCACGAATGATCCGGGACCGGGCGCGGCTCGAGTCCGACGCCCCGCCCGGCTATTTCTTCAGGGAACGGGCTTCCTCGTCCAGATAAATGCGGTAGGCATTGCCACGATTGCTGCCTTCGAAAGCGGGCAGTTTTTCGTAGCGCGACCAGTCGGTGTTGCGGTAAGCCTCGTCGAAGGGCACAAAGTCCCGGACCGCCCGGGCCATCGCCGCGCGCACGTACAGGATGTAATCGCGGGTGGCCGCCACCACCTGGCCGGCGTCATTCGACAGCGCGCCATGGCCGGGGATGATGTAGCGCACCTGATTTTTTAGGCCGGCGATGTAATCCAGACCGGCCAGCCACCGCTCGATGTCGGTTTCGGGACTGTCGAGGAAGGGCACGCGGCCCCCGTACAGCACGTCGCCGCCGAACAGCACGCCGTAGTTTTTCACCAGCATGATGGAATCGCCCGGCGCGTGGGCGGGCCCGAGGTGGCGGATCTCGAACTGGACGCCCCCCAGCTCGAAGCGCTTTTCCTGGTCGAAGACCTCGTCCGGCACCACGATGTAGGTCTTCTCGTCCACCCAGGGAAACAGGGCCTGACGGCGCTGCTCGAGGCGACGCGCGCCATCCTCGCCCTGGCTGTCCGCGGTGCCGCTGGCGTAGCCGAGGGTGCCGCGTTGTGCGAGCACCACTGGAGATTCGCCGTGTTCCTTGAAAGCCTGCAGGCCATAGATGTGGTCGGCATGGTAGTGGCTGACGACGACATATTTGATCGGCTTGTCGGTCACTTCGCGAATGCGCTGCAGCATCCGGTAACCGAGCGCCGGCGTGCCGAGCGCGTCGAACACCACCACCCCGGCATCGGTGACCACGAAGCCGGCATTCGAGGTGTGGCCCTGGTTCACCGAGTCGGGCACGCCTGACAGGCCCTGGATGTAATAGACCGGCGTGCCCGGTACCCGCAGCAGCTCGAACGGCAGGCTGACCGCTGCATACGGCGTTTCCACCGGGGCTGCGGCCGCTGCCGGCATCCCGGCGAGCAGGGCGCAGGCCAGAACCAGCCCGCGTGACTCAGCGCATGTAGGCATAGCCGTCCTCCCGTTGCAGTTTGACAATCTCGGCGTCCGCCATCGGCACCATCTTCACGAAGCCATGGATGTCTGCCGGCTTGAAGCCGCGCGAGCGCGCCGCCACCACGCACATGCGGAATTCGATCGGGCCCGCCTGGGTGAGACTGCGCGCCCGTTCCATCAGTTCGCGGTATTTGCGCAGGTTCCGCGTCGCGAACATCGGGATTTCGTCGCCGTGCAGCACCACCACGATGGCGGAGTCGAACGGGTTGGCCTGGTAGATGTTATTGAGAAAGCTCACGCGGTCGATCACGCCTTCGAGTTCCTCCGTGCTCGACACGGCCACGTCGTAGACCACTTTTTGCGGCATATAGGCCCGCTCTATCAGCGTCGCCTGCCCCCACGGCGCTGCTTTTTCCGCGGCCGCGGCAGGCGCCGCGCACAACAGCACCGCGCCGGCAAGCAAAAGGGAGGGAAGAGCAGTGTTCATGGCATATCTCCTGATTGTGAAATGACGCCGTCGAGCCGGGCGCCGCAACGCAGCACCGTGGTGATTCAATCGGACAGCAGATCGCGCGGCTGATTGATGTTGGCAAAGCAGGCCGCATCGAAACGGACTGCCGTCGAAGCCAGCCCCGCCTGCCAATGACGCACTGCACGCTCGCCGCGTGCCAGATAGTCAGCAAGCCCGTCGCGCTGGTCGGTGCGTACGATGAAGCAGCTGTAATGCACGCGCGCCGCGTCTGCCGCCACCGCCAGCGGCACGCTCTCCACCTGCGCCGCGCCCAGCAGGCGCAAGGCCAGGTCGGCGGGCAGATGCGGCGTATCGCAGGGCACCACCAGCAGCCAGTCGGCCTCCACTGCATCGAGCGCAGCCAGCACCCCCGCCAGCGGGCCCGGATAATCAGGCAGGGTGTCGGGCAACACGCGGTAGCCGTAGGCCGCATAGACATCGAGATTGCGGTTGGCGCTGATCACAAGCTGCCCGACCTGCGGCGCCAGCGCGGCAAGCACCCATTCGATCAGCGGGTGGCCCTGATAGTTCAGCACGCCCTTGTCGACGCCGCCCATGCGCAGGCCCTGGCCGCCGGCCAGAATGACGGCGGCGACGCGCGTTTTGTCGAGCCCCTTAGTGGCGGGCATAAAGATGAAAACGGTCGGAGCGGTCGCCCGGACGGGCGCCCTCCCACCGCTTGATCCAGTCGTCCCCGACATGCGGCTCGGCCTCCCGGCGGCGGGTCTCCACCAGCAGCCAGTCGCAGCCGACATCGGCCGGAACCAGCTGGCGGCCGCTGTGATAGATCAGCAGCAGGCGCTGTTCGCTGCGCACCTGGTACGACTGGATGCAGGCGGCGGCCGGCACCCGTTTCGCCAGCTCGGCCGCCACGCTGACGTAGGACAGGCGACGGTCGAGCGGGGCCAGAAACAGCGCCATCAGCAGCACCCAGACAAAGGTCATGCTGCCGGTCCACACCAGTATGGGGCGCAGCGGCGAGCGCTCGACGCGGCTGAGAAAGGCCACCCAGACCAGCGTGACGGCGAGACCCAACACCAGCGTCCACGGCCGCCACGTGCCGACTTCGGTCATACCCAGCCGGGTGAGCCGTGCCGCCAGCCGTGTCGGCATGCCGAGGTCGTGCGCACTCCAGTAGACCCACAGCACCAGCGCGAGAAAACCGAACAGCATGAGCCCGAACCACAACAGGGCGTTGGCCGCGCCACGCCGCAGCGTGAACAGGCCGGCCGCGCCCAGCAGCGCCAGCGGCAGCAGCAGAACCAGACCCTGCTCCTCGCCGGGCTGCGCATCGAAGGCGTACAGGCCGAGCAGGCCTGCCAGTGCGGCCAGCGGCAGCACAATGCCAGGCGTGCGCCACTGGCGACGACCCCGGTACAGCGCCCACGCCGCCAGCGGCCACGCCGGCCACGCATACCAGCCGAGGATGCTCAGGTAATAGCCGGGGCGGAGGCCGTCGCCCCCCTGCCAGCGCTGCAGACTGAACGTGTGCCACGGCCGGTCCTGCACGGCCGAGAACGCCACCCAGGCGGCGCCGGCCAGCAGCGCGCCGGCGAGGCCCCAGACCAGCGCACGGCGGGCGCGCGGGCTGCGGTACTCTCCCAGCACGCCCTGCAGCAACGCGGCAATCACAAGAAACAACCCCGCTTCCGCCGTGCCCCCCGCCAACAGCATCAGCACCGCGCCGCCGCCCAGCGCGGCGGCGCCCGACCACCCGCGGCCATCGCGGGGCAGAGTGGCGATGCCGTAGAGCATGATGGCGGCGGCGGCGAACTGGGCGGTCGCGGCATTGAGCTCATGGCCGCGCACCAGGAGGCCGATACAGCCCAGCAGGGTCAGCGCCGCCGCCCAACCCGTCTCGCTGCCATACAGGACGCGTGCGGTACGCGCGACGAAAAACAGCGCCAGCGTGATGAACAGTCCCGAGGCCAATCGCGCGCCGTCGTGCAGCGCCAGCAGCGGCGAGGTCAGCCATGCGGTGGCGCTCGCCACCCAGTAATACAGCGGCGGCACGGCAGCGTCGGACGACAGCGCGCCGGTGGCGAGCAGCCACAGCTTGACGAAATGGCCGCCGTCGCCACCCTTCCACGGCGCGTGCCCCACCAGACCCGGCAGCAGCCAGGCGGCGCACAGCAGCAGCAGACCCAGCTGCGAAAGGGAGAACGCGCGCTTACTGAACAATTTTGAGGCGCTGACCCGGCTTGGGCTCGCCGCTGGGGTAAAGGGCATTGATCAGCCGCAGCTGGCTTTCGGCTTCGGCCCCCAGCGGGGATTGCTGCGCAAGCCCGGCCATGGTCATGCCGGGCTGGGCGGTAATCAGCTTCAGCACATAGGGCCGGGCCGTCTGCCGTTCCTCGGGCGTGATTGCACGGAAGCTGTTGATCGCGCCCCTGAGCGCGTTGCGCTCGCGCTCGTAGACCGCCTTGTCCCAGGCCATGCCGCCGATCAGGTACTGGGTACCGTCGAACACCACCGCCGCCACCACCACCGGTCGCCCCTGCTGCGCGCCGGCAGCAAAGGCGGCCGGATAGCCGCTGAGGCTGCCGCTGTCGTAGCGCGCGCCGGCGTCGAGCTTGACGCCTCTCTGCAGCGTCTCCAGCGGCTTGTCGTTTTTCGGACCCTGCCGCAGCTCGACCAGCGCGTCGCCTTTGGGGCTCAGCGCAAGCACGCGGTCGGGGCGGTTCTGCACCCGCCAGCCAGGCGGAAACTGGATCGCCAGGCCGAGCTTCGGGTGCAGCAGCATGTTGTTGCGTACAAGGCCCTGATCGGGACTGTCGCCGAAATAGACGCCCGCCATGTTCTGCAGATACGCGGTGCGCCCTTCGCGCGGACGGGCAACGCTGTACTGGTTCGCCTCTGCCACCACCTGCTGCAGACGCGCGTCGTTGCTGGGATGGGTGGCGAAGGTGCCGTGGTAGGTGCGCACCGGGCGACCGTCGCGGCGAGCCTGATCGGCGGCATACAACTCCTGGTTTTTCAGCACGCCAATGACGTCGATCATCGCCTGCGGGCTGTAGCCGCTCTTCGCCAGGTATTCGGCGCCGAGACGGTCGGATTCCAGTTCGTGCTCGCGGCCGTAGCCTGCGGTCCAGGCCTGCGCCAGCGTTTGCAGCAGCGTCGCGCCGCCCTGGTTGTTGAGCCCGGGCACCAGAATCGAGCCGAGCACCGCGCCCACGCCAGCGGCGGTCGCGGCGCTTTGCTGGCGCACGCCGTGCCGCGCAGTGACGTGGCCGATCTCGTGGCCGATCACGCCGGCCAGCTCCGCCTCGGAATTCAGGTAGGCCATCAGGCCGCGCGTGATGTAGACGTAGCCGCCGGGCAGGGCAAAGGCATTGACGTCGGGGCTGTCGACGACGGTGAAATGCCATTTCAGCTGCGGACGATGACTCTGCTGCGCCAGCCGCTGGCCGACGCCATTCACATAGGCCTGCAGCGCCGGGTTCTCGAGCGCCGCGTATTCCTGCAGCACGTCCTGGTGGGCCTGTGCGCCGAGCTGGATTTCCTGCTGCTCGGACATCAGCACGAAGTCCTTGTCCCCGGTGACGGGGTTCTGCGCGCAATGGGTCAGCGCCAGGGCACCCAGTGCAATGGCAGCGATGCGGCGAACAGTCCTGACTGTCACAACGGCTTCCTCCTGATCGGCATGCGCGCAATGATACCGTCGGCGCGCCGCAAAAATGCAAAAAGCGGCCGAAGCCGCTTTTTCACGCCCGCCCGCCAGGCTTCAAGCCGCGGTGGATTTCATGCCGTAGCGCTGGCGGAATTTCTCGACGCGGCCCGCGGTGTCGACGATCTTCTGCTTGCCGGTGTAGAACGGATGGCAGGACGAACAGACTTCCACATGCAGGGCGGGTTTGCCCAGCGTGGAGCGGGTTACGAACGTGCTGCCGCAGGAACAGGTCACGGTCACTTCGTTGTAATCGGGGTGAATGCCGGCTTTCATGGCAATTCCTTAAAGGGTTGAATTCGGAGAACGCGGGAGTATAGGGGATCTGGCAGGCAGAATCAAGCTGGATGGCGTCCGGACCTTTCGGCGGCCTGCGCCGCGCCATCCTGCGAAAAAAGGCTTCGGGGAGTCGTTTATGATTGGAGCACCTCCTACTTAACGGGTTATGTCATGGCCGACAAGCTTTCCTCCGACGCACTGGTTCTGTTCGGCGCCACCGGAGACCTGGCCCGGCGCAAGATCTTTCCCGCGCTGTACGACATGCTGCGGCATGGCCGCACCCTGCCCCCCATCCTGTGCGTCGCGCATTCGCCGGGCTGGGACCTGGAACGCCTGCGCGCCCATGCCCATGCCGGCATCACCGAATTTGGCAGCGCCGGCATGGACGAATCGGTGTTTCGCAACCTCGCCAGCCTGCTCACCTATGTCAACGGCGATTACGAAGACCCCGCCACCTATGACGCATTGCGGCGCGCCCTCGAGCACCGGCAACGGCCGCTGCACTACTTCGCGATTCCGCCGTCGATGTTTCCCGTGGTGGTGCGCGGGCTGGCCGGCGCGGGCTGTGCGGACAATGCGCGCGTGGTGGTCGAAAAACCCTTCGGGCGCGACCTCGAGTCGGCGCGCTCGCTGAACGCCACCTTGCACGAGGCGCTGCCGGAGTCGGGCATCTTCCGCATCGATCACTACCTCGGCAAGGAAGCGGTGCAGAACATCCTCTATTTCCGCTTTGCCAATTCCTTCCTCGAGCCGATCTGGAACCGCAACCATATCCGCCAGATCCAGATCACGATGGCGGAAAACTTCGGCGTCGAGGGACGCGGACGCTTCTACGATTCCGTCGGCGCGATCCGCGACGTGCTGCAGAACCACCTGCTGCAGATTCTGGCGCTGCTGGCCATGGAGCCGCCGCTGGGCACCAGCGCCGAGGCGATCCGCGACGAGCAGGCCAAGCTGCTCAAGGCCATCCGCCCGCTCGAACCCGGCGACATCGTGCGCGGGCAGTACGAGGGTTACCGCAACGAGCAGGGCGTCGCGCGCGGATCGGACACCGAAACCTTCACCGCGGTGCGTTTTTTTGTCGATACCTGGCGCTGGGCGGGCGTGCCCTTCATTGTGCGCACCGGCAAAAAGCTGCCGGTCACCACCACCGAGATCCGCGCCGAATTCCAGCTGCCGCCGCAGCGCGTGTTCGCCCTTTCCGAGTCCGGGCCGCTGGCGCCCAATTACCTGCGCATGCGGCTGTCCCCGACGGTGTCGATCGCGCTGGGCGCCCGCACCAAGAACGCCGGCGACCGGATGGTGGGGCGGCCGGTGGAGCTGTATGTCTGCAACGACCACCCGGACGAGATGAGCGCCTACGAGCGTCTGCTCGGCGATGCGCTGGACGGCGAGGCGATGCTGTTCGCGCGGCAGGACGCGGTGGAGGCGGCGTGGCATGTGGTGG
>JAKACL010000108.1 GCA_021821425.1 Pseudomonadota bacterium | reverse complement strand
GGTCGGCGACAGGCCGGGGCTGCGGATCCAGAAATAATAGATCGCCTTCAGCACCGCCGCGATCGACATGATCAGCGCCGACATCGCGATATACGGCGTGGTGTCGAGCCCGGCGACGACCGCGCCGAGCAGCAGCAGCAGGCTGCCGCTGGCGTAACCCAGCGCGAGATAGTTGGCCGGCACCAGCGGGGTGTTCCACTGGCGGATGGTCTTCAGACAGGCGTAGATCATGCCGGTGGAGAACACGGTGATCCAGGCCATGACCGCCGCCAGAAAACCGGAGGCCACCCGCAACACCTGCGGCGCGTCGAACCAGATGCTGATGAGATAGACCAGCGCCAGCGGCATGAACACCACCGCGAATACGCCCTCGCGCGACAGCCACGAGGTGCGGAAGCGGCTGAACGCACGCCAGGCGTTTTTCGGGTTGGCGAGGTGAAAGGTCGACGACAGCAGGCCGAAGACGATCAGACCCATGGCCATGAGTCCGCCGATCACCAGTTGCTCGCGGCTGAATCCGCCGCCGAGCTTGAAGAAGTCGGCAATGAACAGCAGCGAGATCAGGCCGAAGCCGGCGCCCGATGCCACGGTGAAAAAAATGACAGAGAAAGCGGGATGCATGATTACTCCTGGCTCAATAATTCGGACAGCGCGATCACCGGCGCACCAGCTTGTTGGCGAACTGCTTGATGCTTTCCTTCAGCCCGCCCTTGGGCTGGGTGTCGACCGGAATCACCGGCTTGCGGCGCGGCGGCAGGTACTGGTTGGTCGGGTTGTAGTTGAGCTCGGGCATCAGCGGGTAACCGCCGCGCTCGCGCACGGTGCGCGACACCGCCGAATCGGGATCGTCGAAGTCGCCGAACATGCGGGCGTGCGCCGGACAGGTCAGCACGCAGGAAGGCTGGCGTTCCTCGACCGGCAGGTTCTGGTCGTAGATGCGGTCGACGCACAGGGTGCATTTCTTCATCGTGCCGGATGAACGGTCGAGCTCGCGCGCGCCGTAGGGGCAGGCCCACGAGCAGTAGTTGCAGCCCATGCACTTGTCCTGGTCGATCAGCACGATGCCGTCTTCGGGACGCTTGTAGGAAGCGCCGGTCGGGCACACGGTGACGCAGTCGGCATCCTCGCAGTGCATGCACGACATCGGGAAGTTGATGGTCTTGTTGTTCGGATATTCGTCCATTTCGTAATGGCGAATCCGGTTGAACCACACGCCCGACGGCTCGGCGCCGTAGGGCTGGTAGTCGGACAACGGGCCGATGGTGCCGGACGCGTTCCACTCCTTGCAGGCGATGGCGCAGGCATGGCAGCCCACGCACACGTCGAGGTCGATGACCAATCCAAGTCTCATAGTTCTCTCTCGCTTAAATTCGCTTTGGTACTGCTTTTAGTTTTTTTCGTGGGTCCGCGCGTCGTAGCGCAACACGTCGGGGCGATCATATTCGTCGCCCGGCAACTTCTTCAGCGCGTCGAACTGCGGCCACGAGCCGGTCTCGCCCGGCGCCGCCTTCCAGAGCTTCACGCGCAGGTCGAACCACGCCGCCTGGCCGGTCACCGGGTCGGAGTTGGTGACGCGGCGCTCGCCGGCCTTTTCCGGCAGCAACTCGGAAATCAGATGGTTGAGCAGGAAGCCCTTGGTCGCCTCGGAGGCGTTGTCCTTCAGGCCCCAGGCGCCCTTCTGCTTGCCGATCGCGTTCCAGGTCCAGATAGTGTTTTCCTGAGTGCCTTCCATGGTCTTGACCTGGCAGCGGATCTTGCCGTTGTGCGACTCGACCCAGATCCAGTCGAAGTCCTTGATGCCCATTTCAGCGGCCTTGCGCGCGTTCATGTACATGTAGTTCTGCGCCATGATCTGGCGCAGCCACACGTTCTGCGAATCCCACGAGTGGTACATGAACATCGGCCGCTGGGTCAGCGCGAAAAACGGGTATTCGTCCGCGTCGACGCGCTGCTGCTCGAGCGGCTCGTACCACATCGGCAGCGGATCGAAGTACTTCACGAGGCGCTCGCGGTCGACCTGGTTGTTCGGCTGCGGCCCGTCGTACAGGCCCTGCCCCGCCAGGCGGAATTTCTGCAGCGGCTCGGAATAGAACTGCATGATGATGGGCTCGACCTTGCCGACGAAGCCGACGTCCGCAGCCACGTCGAGGTAATCCTTGTTGGCGAAGCGCATGTACTTCTGGTTGTCGGGCCAGTGATGGGCAAAGAAGCTCTCGTTCTCGATGTACTTTTCCCACTGGTTCGGATTCGGCTCGCCCTTGAGCGACTGGGTGCCGTCCTTGCCACGCCAGCCGGCGAGGAAACCGATGCCGGGCGAACGCTCGAAGTTGACGATGAAGTCCTTGTAGCCGCTGAACTTGCGCGTGCCGTCCGGCTTGGTGAAGGCGGGGAATTTCAGGCGCGACGCCAGCTCGACCATCACTTCCTGCCACGGCCGCACATCGCGGTCGGGGGTCACCAGCGGATGACGGATCGCATCGGCTGCCGCATCCGGCTCGGAAATCGGACGGTCGAGCAGCGAGATGGTGTCGTAGCGCTCGAGGTAGGTCGTGTCCGGCAGGATCAGGTCTGCAAAGTTGGTCATCTCCGAGTGGAACGCGTCGATCACCACCAGGAACGGAATCTTGTACATGCCAGGTTCGTCCGGGTCCTTGGCGCGCAACATGTCCTGCACATTGGCCGTGTTCATCGTCGAGTTCCACGCCATGTTGGCCATGAACAGGATCAGCGTGTCGATCGCGTAGGGGTCGTGGTTGACCGCATTGGTGATGACCATGTGCATCATGCCGTGCGAGGACAGCGGAATCTCCCACGAGAAGGCCTTGTCGATGCGCAGCGGATTGCCGAACTCGTCGATCACCAGGTCTTCCGGACGCGTCGGGAAGCCGAGCGGCGGACGCGACAGCGGCGTGTTCGGCGCGTTGATGATGTCGATGTTGTTTTCCGGCAGCTGGTGCGGCGGAATCGGCTTCGGGTACGGTGCGCGGGCGCGGAAGTTGCCCGGCGCGTCGAGCGCGCCCAGCAGCATCTGGATCATGTGGATCGCGCGGCAGGAATGGAAGCCGTTGGAGTGTGCCGCGATGCCGCGCATCGCATACATCGCCACCGGGCGGCCCACCACCTTGTCGTGCTTGCGGCCCCACACGTCGGTCCATTCGATCGGCAGCTCGACCGTCTCCTTGAACGCGACGTGCGCCATTTCCAGCGCGATGCGCTCGATGCTCTCGGCCGGCAGGCCGCATTCCAGCGCGACGTTTTCCGGCGCGTAGCGCGCGTCGAGATAGCGCTCGACCATCAGCGACATCACGGTCTTGACGCGGCGGCCGTCGGGCGCCACGAATTCGCCGAACAGCGCCGGGGCGATGTCGCCGTCGATGCCGTTCCTGAAGGCTTCCTTGTCGATGTCCCAGATCAGCGGATGGTCGTTCTCGTCCCGCAGGAACAGGCCGTCGCCCTTCTGGCCCGGGGTCTGTACCACCAGCCAGGAGGCATTGGTGTAGCGCACCAGGAATTCGTAGTCGAACTTTTCGTGCTTCAGCAGCACGTGCACCATCGACATGGCGAGCAGGCCGTCCATGCCAGGCTTGACCGGCAGCCATTCGTCGGCGATCGCCGAGTAGCCGGTGCGCACCGGGTTGACGGTGACGAACTTGCCGCCACGGCGCTTCAACTTTTCCAGACCGATCTTGATCGGGTTGGACGAGTGGTCTTCCGCCACGCCCCACATGATGAAGTACTTGGCGTAATCCCAGTCGGGCGCGCCGAACTCCCAGAACGAGAAACCGATCGAATACAGGCCGGCCGCCGCCATGTTGACCGAGCAGAAACCGCCGTGCGCCGCCCAGTTGGGAGTGCCGAACTGCTGCGCCCACAAGCCGGTCAATGCCTGCATCTGGTCGCGGCCGGTGAAGTAGGCCAGTTTCGACGGATCGGTCGCGCGGATCTCTTCCAGGCGGTCGGTCAGCACGTCGAGTGCCTGTTCCCAGGAAATCGGCTCGTAGATGCCTTCGCCGCGCTCGGTGCCCGGCTTCCTCATCAGCGGCTGGGTCAGCTTGGCGGTGGAATACTGCTTCATGATCCCGGCCGATCCCTTGGCGCACAGCACGCCCTGGTTGGTGGGGTGGTTGCGGTTGCCCTGGATGAAGCGGACCTTGTTGTCCTCCAGCGTCACCTTGATGCCGCAACGGCAGGCGCACATGTAGCAGGTGGTGTACTTGATTTCCTGGGCGTCGTGATTTTCGAGTTTGATCTTGGCGTTCATGCGGCCTCTAGGTTCAAAATTGCCCCCGGCGGTTTCAGGTGAAACCGCGCATTTGTCCTGCCTGGATATTCCATACTGGGTCAAGCTGCAAGCAGCGCCAGCGCATCGACTGGATGCTTCGGGGACGGCTATATATTAATGTTTCCGAATATATTGTTATTTTGCACTTACTGCCATCCCCATGGCAAGCAAAAAGCCTGATGCACCTATAAGATAGCCTAATAACTGGCCTGGTTAACCACACCCGAAAGGCTGGATTTACGGCGTGCGCACTTCGGCCAGCAGGGACCCGATGATGGCCAGGGCTTCGCCCTCGTCCCATTCGGTCGGCCCGGTCAGCACATACCGCACGCGCCCTTCGGCATCCAGCAAAAAGGTGGTGGGCAGCGCGAACACTTTCCAGCGTTTGGTGTTGCTGCCGTCCGGATCGAGCAGAATCGGGAAACCGAGCGTCATTTTGGCCAGGAAGGCATCCACCTCTTGCCGGGTCTCGGCGCTGTCGAGCGCAACGACAGCCAGCGGCCGCCCCGCCATTTTCACCCGCAGCCGCTCCATCGACGGCATTTCACGCAGGCACGGCGGGCACCACGACGCCCAGAAATTGAGCACCACCACCTTGCCGCGATAGTCCGCCAGGGTGCGCGTCGCGCCTTTCAGGTCCAGCGCCTTCAGCGCCGGCGCCGGGGTCGCTGCCCGTGATTCGAATCCGGCCCCCTGCACGGCGCCCGCCAACCCCAGTCCCATCGCACACAGCATCAGCAATCGTTTCATTGACATCCCCAGGCATTCAGTTCACGCAGCAGCATGGCGTCCATGCGGCGGCTTTCGGCAATTTCGAATTCGGTCGGCGCTTCGCGCATCCAGTAGCCTTCGCGCAGGTTTTCCAGCATTACGTGGCTGGGCGCCGCCCCCAACCGCGCCAGGTGGTCGAGCTGCCCGGGCAGCCAGGGCGTGGCGGCCGAACGGCGTGGCTGCAGCACCCGCACCCGCAGGCCCGACAGGTCGCCCACGTCCAGATAATCGGGCTCGGACAAGGCCTCCGCCACGGTGTAAAGATTCGGATACATCAACAGCATGCACAGCCGCTGCCGCTCGGCCGGCTGCAGCAAGGCCGCCCCGCGCAACACCGGCACCGCGGCGCGCGACACCGCATACACGGCGACCTGCTTGCCGCTGCCCAGCGCCGCGCGCAGCCAGTCCGCCATGTCCTGCGCCGGCAGTGCATCCATGCTGCTCGGCAGCTGCGGCAAAAAGTAGGCGCTCACGGCATCGAGCGACCACACCGATATCCCGCGCCCGGCCAGCAAACGCGCAGCCTGCAGTTCCGGCTCGGTGCGTCCGCGCTCGGGCGCCACCCATAACAGCAGCCGGTCGCCGTCTCCCGGAAAGACCTGGTAATCCGGCAGGTCGGCCTGCGCAACCGGCGCGCACATCGCCAGACCCAGCACCAGCCATCCCAATAAACGCATGCGTATCGTGCTCCTGAAAACCCGCCATCCTGCCATGGCGCAGGCGTACTGCAAGAGGCGTTTACTACTGGGCATGCCAGTGCCCGGAGCGCCCACCCTGCTTTTCCAGCAACCGGATGTCGCTCATCGACATGCCGCGATCGACTGCCTTGCACATATCGTAAATGGTCAGCAGCGCGACGCTAACGCCGGTCAGCGCCTCCATTTCAACGCCGGTCTTGCCCACGGTTTCAGCGGTCACGGTACAGCTGATCGAGGCGTCGACGGCGTTCTCGCTGAATTCCACGCCCACCCGGGTCAAAGCAATCGGGTGGCACAGCGGGATCAGTTCGGCGGTGCGCTTGGTGGCCTGAATGGCGGCGATGCGGGCGATGCCGAGCACGTCGCCCTTGTCGGCCTGCCCCCCTACGATGCGCGCCAGGGTATCGGGTAACATCCGGATCCGGCCGCTCGCCACGGCGACACGCCGCGTGTCGTCCTTGCCGGCCACATCGACCATGACTGCGCGGCCGCGCGCGTCAAAATGGGTGAATTCGCTCATGTTGGACTCGATCTCAATGAATAAACGGAGGAACCTTGTCGTCAGTCCGCGCATCGTAAACGAAATGACTCGCCCTCTCCTCCCGCCCGTTCCATGCTGCGCACCCTGATTGCCCTGAGTCTGGCCCTCCAGCCGGTTGCGGCCGCCGATCTGCCCGATCTGGGCGAAGTGTCGCGGCAACATTTTTCCGACCAGGAAGAACAGGCCCTGGGACGCATCATCATGCGCGACGTTTACGCCGATCCGCGCTATCTGGACGATCCCGAAATCGAGACTTACCTCAACCAGCTCGGCTACAAGCTGGTTTCGGTCAGCACGCGCAACCAGCGCGAATTCATTTTCTTCGTCGTCGACGACCCCAGCATCAACGCCTTTGCGATGCCGGGCGGCAACATCGGCGTCCACACTGGGCTGCTGCTGGCCGCGCAAAACGAGTCCGAGCTGGCGAGCGTGGTGGCGCACGAAATCGCCCACGTTACCCAGGACCACATCGCGCGCATGGTCGCCTCGCAAAACCAGAGCTACTGGCCGACCATGGCAGCGCTGGCGCTGGCGCTGCTGGCGGCGCGCTCCAATCCCAATGTGGCCAACGCCGCCATCGCCTCCACCCAGGCCTATTCGATCCAGAACCAGCTCAATTTCAGCCGTGACTACGAGCGCGAAGCCGACCGCCTGGGTTATGAGATGATGACCCGGGGCGGTTTCGATCCGCGCAGCATGAGCGGATTTTTCAACCGCCTGGAACGCGCCAACCGCTTTTACGACAGCAGCGCCCCCGCCTACCTGCGCACCCACCCGCTCACCACCGACCGCATCGCCGACATGCAGGCGCGCAGCGAGGCCACGCCTTACCAGCAGGTGGCCGACAGCCTGGACTTCCAATTGGTGCGCGCGCGCCTGCGCGCCCAGGCTGGCAGCCCGCAGGATGCCGTGCAGGCCGCCCGCGCCGCGCTCAAGGACAAGCGCTACAGCAGCGAAACCGCCGCCCGCTACGGGCTGGTGACCGCGCTGGTGCGCGCGCGCCTGTTTGCCGAGGCCGAAGCCGAGGTGAAAAAGCTGCTGGCCGGCCAGGCGCCCCATCCGATGATCCAGCAGCTGGCCGCCCGCAGCGCGCTCGCCGCAGGCAACCACGCGCTCGCCCTGCAGCGCTACCAGTCGGGCAGCTCGGCCCATCCGGGCTACCAGCCGCTGCAATACGGATATATCGGCGCCCTGCTGGCGGCCGGACGCCTTCCCGATGCGCTCGCCCAGATCGACAGGCAGCTGACGCTCTATCCGCTCGACCGCCGCCTGTGGCGGCTGGCTGCCCAGACCCATGCCCGGCTGGGCCATCGGCTGCTGAGCCATCGCGCCCAGGCCGAGGCCGACGCGCTGAGCGGCAATCTGGTCGCCGCAATCGAGCAAATCGGCCTCGGTCTCAAAGCGGGCGATGGCAACTTTCAGGAACTTTCTGCGGCCGAAGCGCGCCAACGCGAGTGGCAGGCCGCTGAAAAAGCCCTTCGCAAAAACCCGTAAACAGCCCGCAATCGACCATATTTCGGGCTTCTGGTAGGAATTTACCCTGCGCTTTCCCAGTAAAAAAGCGTGCCTGGCCTTGCGCCGCAAAAAACAATTCCACTATGCTTCGTGTCATCCATACACTGGATAGCGCGCTCACTGCAGGGCCCGCCCAAGTGGCAAGCGCTTCACCACCACGTCAAAAATTAGGAGGATGACTATGCGAAAGTTGCATCAAGTAGCGGCAGCCTGTGCGATCAGCGCCATCATGCTGTCGGGTACAGTGCTGGCACAGGCGCCGGCCGGAGCCACTGCCCCCAAGAAAGAAGAGACCGGGAAGGACATCGCGTTCAACCGTTCCAAGGGCAACTGCCTGGCCTGCCATGCCATGCCCACCCAGCCTGACGCCCAGTCCCCCGGCATGTATGGTCCTCCCCTGATCGCCATGAGCGCACGTTATCCCGACAAGGCCAAACTGCGCGCCCAGATCTGGGACGCCACCAAGGCCAACCCCGCCACCTCCATGATTCCCTACGGCAAGCATGGCGTGCTGACGGAAGCGGAAATCGACAAAGTGACCGACTTCGTGCACGGTCTCTAATCAACACGTAATCCATCGCATTTTTTATCAGGAGATAGTGAATGAATGCACTTCGTAGAAACGTACTGAAAGGCGCTGCCGGTGCAGGCGCCGTGGCCGTGGCCGTGGCCGCCGGTCTGCTGAAGCCGACCCAGGCGATGGCTGCCTGGAACAAGGCTGCCTTCGAGGCCAAGAACGTCGGCGACGTGATGAAGAACCTGGGCGTGTCCAGCCCGGCCGACAGCAAGGACATTTCCATCAAGGCGCCCGACATCGCCGAGAACGGCGCCGTCGTGCCGGTGGAAGTGACCAGCGGCATTGCCGGCATCACCAGCATCGTCGTCATCGCCGAGAAGAATGCCAGCCCCCTGGTTGGCACCTTCAACCTGTCCGGCGGCACCCAGGGCTTCGTGTCCACCCGCATCAAGATGGCGAATACCTCGCTGGTCCGGGCGGTGGTCAACGCGGGCGGCAAGTCGTACACCGCGGCGAAGGAAGTCAAGGTCACCATCGGCGGTTGCGGCGGCTGATCCCGGTCTGCGCCCTGCTCACGTTTAACTGAATCTTTAGGAAAGGAAAGCCAAATGGCTGAACCCATGCGTATCCGTGCCACCATGGCAGGCGACGTCGCCGACGTCAAAGTGCTGATGAACCACCCGATGGAAACCGGAACCCGCAAAGACGCGAAGACCGGCCAGCTGGTTCCCGCGCACTTCATCTCCGAAGTCACCGCAACGGTCAACGGCGCCAAGGTGCTGACGGCCGAACTCGGCCCCGCCGTGTCGCGCAACCCCTACCTCGGCTTCAAGGTCAAGGGCCCCAAGGCCGGCGACAAGGTCGTCGTCAACTGGGTCGACAACAAGGGCGACAAAAACAGCGCCGAAGCCACCATCGG
>JAKACL010000107.1 GCA_021821425.1 Pseudomonadota bacterium | reverse complement strand
CGCTGAACTGGGGCAAAAAATCAAGGTGGGGGTGTTCGTCGAATTCGACAACACAGGCAACGGCCTCGGCATTCCGCTGCCGCGCGGCGTGATCCGCCTGTACAAGAAGGACAGCCAGGGCAATGCGCAATTCGTTGGCGAGGACCGCATCGATCACACGCCGAAGAACGAAACCGTGCGCCTGAAGCTGGGCGATGCCTTCGACGTGACCGCCGACAGGAAACAGACCGCCTTCCAGAAGCTGGCCGGCACCAGCCGCTACAACTATGTGTTCGAGTCGGCGTACGAAATCGTGCTTAATAACGCCAAGCCGGAAGCGGTGACGGTCACGGTGCGCGAGCCGATGCCGGGCGACTGGACGATGGTTTCCGAATCGCAGCCGCACACCAAGGCGGCGTCCGGTATCGCCGAGTGGAAAGTCAGGGTGCCTGCCGAGGGCAGGACGACGCTCAGCTATCGGGTCAGGGTCAGGTACTGAGTCCGCGCCGCCGGCGTATGTCGGCGATGAGTCCCTGGGTGGAGCCGTCGTGCTCGCCGATTACGCGCACCGGATTCAGCGCGGCGCGGATCGGCGGCGCAAGCTGCTTGCCGAGCTCGACACCCCACTGGTCGAAGCTGTTGATCTGCCAGATCACCCCCTGCACGAACACCTTGTGCTCGTAGAGCGCGATCAGCATGCCGAGCGTGTGCGGGTCGAGCTTCTGGTAGAGCAGGGTGTTGCTGGGCCGGTTGCCGGGAAACACCTTGTGCGGGGCCAGTGCGCGTGCATCTTCGCGCCGCATGCCCTGGGCGATCAGTTCGGCTTCGGCCACCGCGCGCGGCTTGCCTTTCAGCAGAGCTTCGGTCTGCGCCAGGCAATTGGCGAGCAGCCATTCGTGCTGGTCGGCCAGCGGCGTCGGGTTGACCGCGGCCACCAGGAAATCGGTCGGAATCAGCCGGGTGCCCTGGTGCACCAGTTCGAAGAACGCGTGCTGGCCGTTGGTGCCGGGCGCGCCCCAGACGATGGGGCCGGTGTTGTAGTTGACCTGCTTGTTGGCCCGGTTGACGTTCTTGCCGTTCGACTCCATGTCGAGTTGCTGCAGGAACGGGACCAGCAGACGCAGGCGCTGATCGTAGGGAAACACGCCATAGGTGTCGGCGTTCCAGAAGTTGGCGTACCAGATCCCGAGCATGCCGAGGATGACCGGCATGTTGGCTTCCAGCGGCGCCTCCCGGAAGTGCAGGTCCATTGCATGGGCGCCGGCCAGCAGCGCCTGAAAATTGCCCCAGCCGAGCTGCAGCGCGATGGATAACCCGATCGCAGACCACAGCGAATAGCGGCCGCCGACCCAGTCCCAGAAGATGAACATGTTCTCCGGATCGATGCCGAAGGCCTCGACCGCCTGCGCATTGGTCGACAGCGCCACGAAATGACGCGCCACCGCGGCAGGCGAACGCAGCGCGGCCAGCAGCCAGGCCTTGGCCGAATTGGCATTGGCCAGGGTTTCCAGCGTGGTGAAGGTCTTGGAGGCGACGATGAACAGCGTGGTCTCGGGGTCGAGCTGCGCGAGCGTGCTGCTCAGGTGCGCGGGATCGAGGTTGGAAACGAAATGCACCCGCACGCTCTCCACCGCATGGTGATCGAGCGCGTGGCACACCATCGCCGGGCCGAGGTCGGAACCGCCGATGCCGATGTTCACCACATTGCGGATCGGCTTGCCGGTGTGGCCGCGCCAGCTGCCGTCGTGGACGGCCTCGACGAAGCGCTGCATGCGCTTCAGGACCTTGGCGACTTCGCGCTCGACATCCATGCCTTCGACCATCAACGGCGGTCGCACCGGCGCGCGCAGTGCGGTGTGCAGCACGGCGCGCTGCTCGGTGAAGTTGATGCGCTCGCCGCTGAACATGGCATTGCGCATCGCATCCAGCTCGGATTCCTGCGCCAGCTGCATCAAAAGCTGCAGGGTTTGCGGCGTGACGCGGTTCTTCGAATAGTCGAGCAGCAGGTTGCCGCAGCGCAGCGACAGCTGGTCGAATCGGGTGTCGTCTTCGCGGAAGGCGGCGCGCATGTCGAAGCTGCGCATGGTCTTGAAGTGCGCTTCCAGGGCCTTCCAGGCGGGCAGGTGCTTGAGCGGTTTCATGATCGGACAGTGTGTGGAGCAGGCTTCGAAGGTATCATAAGCAGGCAGTGCCGACGCCCCCTGCGCGAGGGCGCTGCGAATTTTTGGACGCTTCGGGAAGAGACAGCATGGTCACCGTGACACAGCACGCCCTCGTATACATCACCTATTCCATTCTCGACGAGCGCGGCATGGTCGTCGAGCAGCACGACATTCCAGTCGGCTACGTGCAGGGTGCCCGCAGCGGCATTCTTCCGGCGATCGAGTCGGCGGTGGCGGGCCGCAAGGTGGGCGACCGCGTCGAGATTTCGCTGGCACCGGAAGAAGGCTACGGGCTGCGCGACGAAAGCCTGGTGTTCGTCGACGATCTGGAGAACGTGCCGCCGCAGTTTCGGCGCCTCGGCGCCGAAGTGCTGTTCGAAAACGAGGCGGGCGAGACCAAGCCTTTCTACGTGACCAAGATCGAGGACGGCAAGGTGACGGTCGACGGCAACCCGTCGCTTGCCGGACAGCGCGTAACCTGCCTGGTCAACGTGATCGACATTCGCGAAGCAACGCCTGAGGAAATCCGTAACGGGCGTCCGCTCGATGTCAACACGGGCACCGTTCACTAGGGCGTGTTAACGCTAATTTCACGTCCGCGAAATTCGTGTTAACACGCCCTAGTGTCGAACACGAAGCGCTGACGTAATTAAGCCGGGAGCACTCCCGGCTTATTTTGATGGCGTTGCGTGCTTACTTGGCAGGGCAGGCTTTGTCGCCGGGGATCTTGCCTGGCAAACGCAGGAAGGCCTCGAACGGGCCCATCACGCCCATGGCTTCCATTCTGGGGCCGGTGAATTTCAGGCGGCCGAACATCATGGCCTTCATCGGGCCGTACTCGCCCGCACCCATCTGGTTCCAGCGCTCGGTGGTGGCATGCATGATGTAGTCGGACGAACTGTCGAGGTTGGTGCTCTGCACGGCGCCGCCATAGACGCACATGGCCTTGCCGTCGCGCGCCGAAATCCGCATTTCGGTCTTGGTTGCTTCGCCGCAGTCGGTGCGATACAGGTGAATGATCTTGTGGCCGCGGCCTTTGTCGTTCTTGATCCAGTCCTGGGCGAGACCGTTGGTCAGGGTGGCCTCCTTGTTCCAGGCGTCGCAGGCCTGGGCGGTCCATTCGGCAGACATCATGGGAGGTGCGGCGTGCGCGGTGCTTGCAAGGACTGCCAGGGCAGCCAGGGCGATGGTCGTGTATTTCATGTGTTTCCTCCTCAATTGGTTGAATAATCCGGCCTACAACGTATTGGTATGTAAATACTAGGTCCGCAGAGGGCGCACGATAATCGGCTGTCGGGGGCTTGTCAATGCGACAGCCGGCTTTTCACGCAGCCATAGAGCCAGGTGCCATGCAGCGCGCTCGCGAGTGCCGCCAGCGCGCCGATCAAACCCATGCCGAGCAGCGAAAAAATAGGGCCGGCGGAGCCCGATGATGCTCCGCTCGTCGGGGCGTCCGGTTTTATGTAGGTGACGGCGGTCCTTACGGGCGCATGAGACTGCGCTCGACCAACTCGATGCGGCGTGCGAGCCGCGCCTGCGCGGCGGCGTTGCCCTGGGCGACGGCCTGTTCATGCTGCAGTTTCAGGTAGGTCAGCAGGGGCTGGCGCCAGCCCTGGGCCGAGGCGGTTTCGGTGGCTAGGTCTAGCGTCGCGGCATTCGCTTCCTGCCGCATCACCAGCAGGCTGGCCTCGAGCAGACGCGCCAGCGGGTCGCCGACACGGGCAGGCACAGCGTGCCGTGTGTCGGCCGCCGCGCGCACCAGGTCGCGGTGCTGCGCTGGCAGAAGCGCGGCATCCAGTCCCTCCCACTGCAGCGTGAGGAAGCGGTAATAGGCCTGGTCGGCCGCGTCGGGCGCCACGGCGGCCAGCTCGGCATAGTCGGTGCAGGCATCGTCGATCAGCATCGCGCGGCGGGTGGCGCAGCGCACCAGCCACAGGCGCGCGGTTTCGGCCATGCGGCCGGCGCCGCCGGTGGCGTCGACGGCCTGCTGGAAATAGCGTTCGGCCAGTGTGTTCTCGCCCAGCAGGGCATGTTTCTGGTAACGCGCGATCAGGTCGGCCGAATCGGTTTTCCAGTCGGGCGGCGGCGGGCCGCCGCTGCCGCAGGCGGTCAGCAGGACCACACCGGCCAGCGCAAACAGGGTCTTCATGGCAGCTTCACCTCGGGATCGCGCTTGAACGGCCATTTCTTGTTGATCTCGTTCACCAGCGCGTTGGCCTTGCGCACCGCATCGTCGATTTCGGCGCGCAGCGCAGCGATGTCCTGGGTGCCTTCCTTGACGTTGGCGGAAATGTCCACGGCATTGGCCATCACGGCATCGGCCTTCTTCAGGCTGGCCTGCGCGTCGTTCAGCATCAGCCGCACCTGCGCCAGCGATTCGCGCGTCTGCTCGGCCACGCCGTCTTCCGAAAACAGCCAGGCATCGGTCTTGCTGGCCATGCCGTCCATCTTCAGCGCGAGGCCGTCGAGCTTGATGATCAACGCGCGGGTCTTGTCCAGCGAGTCGGTCACTGCGCGCGCCTTCTCGGGGCTGCCGAGGATGCTTTCCAGCATGCCGTATTCGCCGGTCATGCGGCCGGTCACGGTCTGCACGTTGGCGAGCGTGGCGTGGATTTCGCCGTCCTTGCGGGTCAGGTGCTCGACGTTTTCGAGGATGGCCTTGACCCGTTCGACCAGGGCAGGCAGCTCGCTGCTGATGTCCGAGGTGAGCAGCAGCACGGTGGAATTGTCGGGCAGCGCGGGCGCGTTGAGGTCGGGCGACTCGACGCGGATCTTGGCGCCGCCGACGATCGGCTTGTCGAGCGTGAAGGTGCTGTTTTCCTTCAGCCATTTGGCATTGCGTTTGAGAAACCGGGCATGGATGATGATGCCGCCTTCATCGTTCAGGCCCAGGGTGGTGACGCGACCGATCTCGATGCCGGAGAACACCACCGGCACCCCGGGCGCAACGTTGTCGGCGCTGGCGGCGGCGAACTTCAGCTGGAACGTGCCTTCAAAAAATCCGCGCGCATGCAGCAGGTAGACCATGAAGGCGCCGGCCAGCAACAGCGATGCGACAGCAAACAGTCCGACCTTGAAATGCAGTTTGTTCATGCTTGATAAAGGGCCTGATTCCAGCTGAAGTCGTAAATTTCCCAGGTGCCGCTGATTGCGTCCTGCGCCGCCAGGTGCGCGATGAAGGCCGGATAGGGCACATCGTAAAGCATGGCGCCGGGACGGTCGATCACCAGGCGGGGGCGCTTGAGCATGCAGGCGCGCGCAAGCTTGGTGACGAAGCGCTGGGCGGGCGTCATGTCGGGGTCGCGCAGCGGGGCGATGGCGGCATAACCCAGCTGATCCAGCATGGCCTGCGCCTGGCGGGCCGATTCGGCGGCGTCGTAATGACGCTGGTACAGCGGGATCAGCGCAATGTTGTCGAGTGCCGACAGGTTCGCCCGCAACGGCAGGTCGGGCGACACGCGCGCCACGTCGTCGGCGAGGGCGGCGATGGCGTCCGTCATTGCTGCGCGATCGGCAAACGGGGTCAGATGTATTTGAGCGCTAATGACACCACCTCGATCGTCACAATGGCGAAGAACACCCGCATCATGCCGCGCAGCACCGAGACCGGCACCATGAAGAGCTTCTTCGGCGTTTCCAGACCGGCGGTCACCGGGATCAGCGTGACCGCCAGCCCGAACAGCGCGCATTTGGCGATCAGTCCGGCCATGATGTGGAAATCGATGATGTTGGACACGGTGCGGGTATAGGGCTCGAAGCCCGCCGTGTTCACTCCGTAGACCGCGAGGTAGCCCACGATCAGGGCGATCAGGCCCGCCAGGCCGGCCAGCGTGACGACCGACACCACCCCGCCAACCAGCCGCGGCAGAAACTCGAACTGCATCGGCGGAACCTTGCAGTGCGCCAGCGCATCCAATTCGTTATTGACCCGCATCAGCGCGACTTCGGTGTTGATCGCGCTGCCCGAGCGCAAAGCGATGAACAGCGCAGTCAGAAACGGCAGCAGTTCCAGCACCAGCACGCGGATGGTCATTTCGCTGGCGAATTCGGTCAGGCCGAAATCGCGCGCGGTGGACAGGATGATGGTGATCATCAGCCACGAAATCACCAGCACGTAGGCGAGAAAGACCGGCAGGATCTGTACCGCGGTAAAGTAGACCTGCTTGATCACCACGTCGAAGGTGGCGCGGTTCCAGGTGGAAGGTTCCAGCAGCAGCAAGACGGCCCGGGCGAGAAAGGCAAACAGGCCGTAGCCGACAGTGAACCACCCCGCGAGCTTGGCGCCGAGCGATTCGATGGACGTCGCGAGGAAATTCATCGCGGCATCTTAACGCCTTAAATGACGCTTGCGCCATCGAAGGCCAGGCCATACAGTTTTGCAGTGAATGCAGTAATAACGGAGAGACACACCATGAAACCCAACCTGATACCGGCAGCCGTGCTGCTGTTTTGCACCGCATCCGCTTCGGCCTGGGCTGCGCCCGGGACCGTGTTGCGCAATGAAAAGCTCTACCTCCAGCCGAGCGCAAACGCCCGCGTGGCGGCCAGCGTGCCCAAGGGCACCCGCGTCAATATCCTGGCCAAGCAGGGCGGCTGGCTGCGAGTGACTGCAGGCCGATCCACCGGCTGGATCCGGCTGTTGTCGGTGCGCGCGGGGGCAGGCGGCCTCGGCGGCGCCGGCGTCGGCGATGTGGTGGGGGCTGCCACTACCCGCTCCGACCCCAGCCGCGTGGTGGCCGTCGCCGGTCTGCGTGGCCTGACCGACGCGGACCTGAAACAGGCCAAGTTCAATCCGGATGAGCTGGCGCGGATGGAAGCGGCCGGCGTGTCGGCGGCGCAGGCCCGCAGCTTTGCCGGCCGCGCCCGTCTCGCCGCCGTCAATGTGCCGGCGCTGCCGGCGCCTGCCAGGTCGGCCGAGCCGGCTTCATCATGGGAGACCAACTGATGAGTGCGCAACGTGTGATCCTGACCCTGTCCCTGGTCGCCTTCTCAGGAGTGGCCGCCGGATTCGATTTCGGCAAGGCGCTGGAAGAGCGCATCAACAAGGAACTGAACCGCGACCAGCCCGCCCAGCCGGCGCCCGCGCAGCAGCCGGCCGGCACCGCGCCGGCGCAGAACGCCGCCGCCACGCCGCCCGCCAACCAGAAGATCGATGCTCGCCAGCTGGGCTTCGCGCTGTTCGGCGACTATTCGATTGAGGAGGAAAACCGCATCGGCCGGCAGATCGCAGGCAACCTGCTCGGCGCCGTGCCGCTGGTGCGCGACGACAAGCTGCAGAACTACGTCAACCTGGTCGGCACCTGGGTGGCCCAGCACAGCGGACGCAACGATGTCACCTGGCGTTTCGGCGTCCTCGACAGCGAAACCATCAACGCCTTCGCCGCGCCGGGCGGCTACATCTTCGTCACCAAGGGCCTGTACCGTCGGCTCAACAACGAAGCCGAGCTGGCCGGCGTGCTGGCCCATGAAATCGCCCACGTCAGCCAGAAGCATCATCTCAAGGTACTCAAGCAATCCAGCCTGATCGGTGCGCTGGGACAGGCGGCCAGCAGCAAGGCGAAGGACAGCGACCCGGTGGTGCAGAATCTGATCGGCAACGGCGCCGAAATTCTGGCACGCGGGCTCGACAAGAATGCCGAGTTCGAAGCCGACCGCGTCGGCATCGTGTATGCCGCCCGGGCCGGCTACGATCCCTGGGGGCTGCCCGCCGTGTTGCAGGACATGGCCGCGCTGCCCGCCCAGGACGGCCGCACCGCGCTGCTCTACAAGACGCACCCGCATCCCGCCACCCGGCTGGATGCGCTGGGCGAGGCGGTGGGCGGACGCCTCGACGCGGTGCGCGGCAAGGAAGTGGGCGACCGGTTCTACCGCCTTCCGTGAAGCGCTTGCCGCGCGGACTGGCGCAGGCCATCCTGTCTGCGCTCTGGGTGCTGCTGATCGCGGCGCATGTCGGCGGGGTCATTCAGATCGCGCCGATGCAGCGCGCCGAGGCCTGGCTGTATGATGCCTGGCTGAAGCGCACCGCGCCGGCCGGTTTCGACGACCGCGTGGCGATCCTCGACATCGACGAAGCCAGCCTCAAAAGCGTGGGGCGCTGGCCGTGGAGCCGCGAAGTCATGACCACGCTGGTCGAGCGCCTGTTCGATCAGTACGGCGTGGCGGCGCTCGGCTTCGACGTGGTGTTTGCCGAATCTGACACCAGCTCGGGACTCGCTACCCTGCGCCAGCTGGCGCGGCGCGACCTCGCAGGCAGCCGCGAATTCCAGACTGCGCTGAAACAGCTGGCGCCGCAGCTCGACTTCGACGCACGCTTTGCCGCGGCGCTGGCGGAGCGCCCGGTCTCGCTCGGCTATTATTTCATTCCGGAGGGCTACGGCGACGCGCGCACCGGCCTGCTGCCGTCGCCGTCGCTGCCGATGACTGCGTTCGAGCCGCTCATGCCCGGCACGCCGGCGGTGGGCTACGGGGCCAACCTGACAGCGTTCCAGCAGGCGGTGCCGACGGCCGGGTTTTTCAACATGCGCGCCGACGAAGACGGCACCGCGCGCCGCATGGGCCTGGTCCAGCCGTTTGGCGACGGCTATTACGTATCGTTGTCGGTGTCGTCGCTGCAGGTAGCGTTCGGCGGCGATCCCGTGCTGGCGGGCGTCGACCGGCGTTCCATCCTCGGCCGCGAATACGTATCGCCCTGGCTCGAAGTCGGCGGCCTCCGGCTGCCGCTGGACGCCGACGGCGGCGTGCATGTGCCGTATCGCGCCGGCGCGCCGTTTCCCTATATCTCGGTGGCCGACGTGCTGTCCGGCAAGGCTGCGCCGGACCAGCTTGAAAACCGCATCGTGCTCTTGGGATCCACCGCGCCGGGGCTCGCCGACCTGCGCGTCACGCCTTTTTCCAATGCGTTTCCGGGCGTCGAGATCCACGCGCATTTGATCGCCGGCATGCTCGACGGCACCACCCGCGTCAAGCCGCCGTGGTCGGACGATGCGCGTCTCGTGGCCGTGCTGCTGCTGGGCGCGCTGCTGACAGGGGTGCTGCTGCGCTTCGGCCCGACCATTGGTCTCGCGGCCGTCGTTGCTCTGCTCGCTCTGCTGCTGGCCGCCTACGGCGCAGC
>JAKACL010000106.1 GCA_021821425.1 Pseudomonadota bacterium | reverse complement strand
CGGCGCGATGGCGAGACCGATGGACGCCAGCAGCCAGACGAGGTTGTTCATAGGCCGAAGCGCGCCAATGCTTCCAGGCACTGGCGGTGGTGTTCATCGCCCATGCCCGGGGCGATGATACAGCCCGGCAGGCGCAGGCCGCAGCGCTGTGCAGCGGCGTCGGCATCCAACACCCAGCGCGTCAGGCGCGACAGCCGGGCTTCGGTCTCCAGTCCGGCGAGTGCATCCCAGTCCAGCCACACGTCCTGCTGCGCCTCTCCACTAAATTGTTTGGCGAGCATGCCCTGTTCGCGCGCGACCGCCTTCCAGGCGACATGGCGCGGCGAGTCGCCGGCGTGCCAGGTGCGCAGGCCGGCAAAATCCTCGTGTCCTTCGCCGTGGCTGCGCCCGGCCCCGGTCTCGGCGCGCGCAACCGGCAGCGGTATCGCCTCCGGCGCCGGGCGCGGATACACCAGGCAGTGCATGTCCAGATCGAGGTGGGTCCAGGCGCGAAAGAGGCCGAGCGGAAACGTGGTGAAGAGCGTGAAGCTGGGCGCCTTCATCAGGCCGCGCGTGTCGGCCGGCAGCGCAAAGCCCAGGCAGGCAACCTGATGCGGCGGCACGTCGATGAAGTCGCCCGCATGCCCGCCTGCGCGCAGACCGATGGCATGGCGCGCAATGCCGCCCGGGTTGTCGAGGCAGACCTCGAAGCGCGCGTCCTGGCCGGCGAACACCGCCGTGCCCTTGCCGGCGCTGACCGTGAGCCGCGCCAGATTGCGCCAGGTGTGGAGGATCGACACCAGCGCCAGGCTGCCGAGCAAAAAGGTCAGCACGAAGCCCATGCTGTTGGCGTAGTTGATCGCGCCCAGCAGCATCACGAACAGCATCAGCGCGAAGATCAGTCCGGCGCGGGTGGGCAGCACATAGATGCGGCGCTGGGTGGGCGTGACCGGCGCGGCGTCCGGCGCCGGCCGCAGCAGTTGCCTGAGAAATGCCGTGGCGCGCAATGGACGATGCGTCGCCCACGTCGCCACGCGCTGCGACAGCCACACTCTCTCAGGGGGCGCCATCTCAGGGAATGGGCACCGCCGCGCGCAGATGCGCGATCAGCGCCGGCCCAGACTCGCCGCTGAATTCGCCGCTGCCGTGCAGGCGATGCCCGGCCACCGCCGGCAATACCGCTTGCACGTCTTCCGGCAGCACCGCATCGCGCCCCTCGATCAGCGCCCACGCCTGCGCCGCATGCAGCAGCGCCAGTGCGGCGCGCGGCGACAGGCCGTTGACGTAGCGCGGGCTGTGGCGGGTGTAGGCCAGCAGCGCCTGAATGTAGTCGAGCAGCGCCTCCGATACGAACACTGCGCTCGCCGCCTGCTGCAGCGATTCGAGTTCCTGCAGCGAGAGCGCGGGGGCAAGGCCGGCCAGCAGTTCGCGCCGGTCGGTGCCCGCGAGCAGCGCACGCTCCGCCTGCGCGTCCGGGTAGCCGAGCTCGATCCGCATCAGAAAGCGGTCGAGCTGCGATTCGGGCAGCGGAAACGTGCCCACCTGATGCGCCGGATTCTGCGTCGCGATCACGAAAAAGGGTTCGGGCAGCAGGCGAGTCTCGCCCTCCACCGTCACCTGGTGCTCCTCCATTGCCTCCAGCAGCGCGCTTTGCGCCTTGGGTGTGGCACGGTTGATCTCGTCGGCGAGAATCATTCGGGTGAACACCGGGCCGGGGTGAAACTTGAAACTCGCGCTGTCGCGGTCGTACACCGACACGCCGAGAATGTCCGCCGGCAGCAGGTCGCTGGTGAACTGGATGCGCTGGAAATCGAGCCCGAGCGTCTTCGCCAGCACATGCGCCAGCGTCGTCTTCCCCACGCCGGGCAGATCCTCGATCAGCAAATGTCCGCGCGCCAGCAGGCAGGCCAGCGCCAGGCGGATCTGCCGGTCCTTGCCGAGAATGATCTGGGAGACCTGATCGATGGCGGGCTGGATGCGGGGGTGGGTCATGGGACTGCCTGCTGGTGAGGATAGGATGATTGGTTTGTTTACGGCACATGGCGTCGCAGGCATTAGCCGCGCAGTGTCATGGATTTAAACGCGTGTCGCAGTGTGTGTTCCCGTGGAAGGAATTCGGCGAATGATCGCCGTTTATCAGCGGGTGATTTTGGGGAATGTGAAGTTCCGCTCTCGCCTCGAGGCTGTCGGTCATGGCGTGTTCGTCGACCGTCCGTTGATGTACTGAAACCGGCCATCTGACAATCCGCGCCAGGGTATCTCGGCTGTGGGAATGCGGAGCATAATGTTCGCCCCCGGTCTTCTTTTTCATAACTGGCCAATACTCCTCTGACTTCGGCTCTTGGCAGCTCGGATCGGGAGTCAGCCCCTCGCAGAGTGGGTGCGACATGAGCCGGAAAACTGGCGCGTTGAGAATCTCAAGAAGGCTGCGTCTGGCACTTGGAGGATGGGAGTTGCAGTTGCCACGGATGTTGTCAAAGAAGCGTTGCTCAAATACTACGGGCTCAAGTAGCCGAGCCCAGCCCGAAGAATGACGCCCACCAATCATTTCACCGGACCTGCGCGAAAAGCCGCGCAGGTCCGGTGGATTCAATCGTTGGGCGCCCTTGTTTTCTGCCTTGGGAAAAGAATGCAATGTCATATGCTCGCATAATATTCCTCACGTCTCTGGCCATGATTGCATTTGCAGGTAATTCACTGCTCTGCCGGATCGCGCTCAAACACACCAGTATTGATGCGGCCAGCTTTACTACGATTCGATTGATCTCAGGTGCGATGATGCTTTGGCTGGTCGTGCGGACGAGGCACGGCACATATACCGGTAGTGGCAACTGGCTATCTTCGCTCGCGCTGTTTGCATATGCCGCCGGATTCTCTTTTGCCTACGTGAGCTTACCCGCAGCAACCGGTGCGCTGCTGCTCTTTGGAGCCGTTCAGGCGACGATGATTGGCTATGGCATTTGGACTGGGGAAAGGCTGCTGAAACTGCAACTTGTCGGTCTTGTACTTGCGCTCGGAGGACTGGTGGGTCTGTTGCTGCCGGGTTTCTCAGCACCGCCGCTGTATGGTTCCGTATTAATGTTGAGCGCCGGAGTTGCATGGGGCATATATTCTTTGCGTGGGAAAGGTGCGGGCGATCCGACTAAGGTTACAGCGGGGAATTTCCTGCGCGCTGTGCCCATCGCAGCAATATTGAGCGTATCAATGTTGAACGACGCTTCTGTGGATACCGCGGGATTCTGGTACGCTGTTTCGTCGGGCGCAGTCGCGTCCGGAATAGGGTACGCCATTTGGTATACAGTATTACCTGCGTTGAAAGCCACGAATGCTGCAACAGTCCAGCTCAGTGTTCCGGTCATTGCGGCCCTGGGTGGCATCGCTTTCCTCGGCGAGCCCATAACTTTGCGCCTGGCATTGGCCTCCGTTGCCATTCTCGGTGGCATCGCGCTGGTAATTCTGGAGAAACAACATACGAATGACGCCCAACAACAGCATGCAGCGGACGGCGCTGCGCGTCGCCGCTGATGCTGAACGTTGGTCCCCTTTAGGGAGCTCCTGTATGTCGCCGAGCGAGCTAGAGAAATACCTACACGACCATATTCCCCTTTCAAAAGCAATGGAAGTCGGTGTAGTCCGAGCACAGCCGGATGGCGTGATTCTGAGCGCGCCACTTGCGCCGAACATCAATCATCGTGACACCCTATTTGGTGGGAGCGCGTCTGCCATAGCAATTTTGGCGGCTTGGTCTCTATTGCACATTCGTCTGACCGCTGAAGGCATTGCAAGTCGCTTGGTCATCCAAAGAAACACAATGTCCTATGAACGGCCAATTGGCGGAACATTCACTGCGGAGGCGGCCATTGCAAGTGCGGAAGCGTGGGGGCAGTTTATTCGCATGCTCAAGCGCAAGGGCAAGGCTCGAATCGCCGTCGCCTCGGTATTGCATTTCGGCGGGCAGGTTGCAGGGCGACTCGAAGGTGAGTTTGTAGCCCTGGGCGCGACAGATTGCCAGTCTATGAAATGTAATGAATGTAATGGGGTCAGACACCATTGATTCCTTTGCTGGCGCCGCATGGCCTGGCATGAGGCGATTCAAATGAGCGTCACGGCGGCCAGCCAGCCGGCAGCGATGGCGCTGGCGGGGAAATCGCGATGGGGCGAGCGCCATACCGCGGCGAACAGGAAAACGTTGTAGGGCAGGGGCGCGAAGTGCAGCGCAACGGCCACTGCAGGATGGGCGCCCTGGACCATGACGGCAAGGGCGAGGACGGTGGCGAGGACATTGATCAGGGTGCCGACGCCGAGCATGTCCCGCCAGAGCAGGACAGCCAGAGGAAGCTGGCCATACCAGCGGCGCGAGAAGAAATTGCCGGATGTCGTCGGCTTCATTGCAGCACCTGGGTGAACAGAACAGAATTTAAGCAATTAAAGGGGCAAGGGTCGAATTTCTTCAACGGCGTATTGGCCGGTTAAACGATTCGAAGCATCCGACAAAACGACAAGGGCCGCAATCGCGGCCCTTGTCGTTGGTGCATCGAACGCTTATTTCTTCGCCGTTCGCCGCAGCCGGTTCAACAACAATTAAAGGGGCCAGGGTCGGATTTCTTCATGGATGGAGATCTGCATCGGAGGCCTTCTGCTTGCGCTGTCTCGACCGTATGGCCTGCTAAGGGCTTTACAAATCTTCAGGGGTAAGTCCCGTGTGCTTGGCCAGGCGGGCGAGCATGCGCGGGCCGATTTCATCGCCGTCGTGGAAGGCAAACACGACATCCGGCCAGCCGGCTCGCGTCAGGGTTTTGTGCGATCCGGTTTGCCTTTTGATTGACCAGCCCAGGCGTTCCAGGGCTGCAAGAACCCCGTTTGGCTTTGGCCGAGGGCCAGACGCTCATGCGGCCAGCGAAATGGAAATGCTCTCTGGCAGGGATTCGTCGTGATCAAGCCTTTCGGCCAGCGCACGGAATGCAAGCGCTTCGGCCTTGGCCATGGCTTGCAACCTGGATGCTCCGTAGGCCATGACGCCCGGCAGACCGATGACTTCGGCAAGCCAGCGTCCGTCTTCTTCCTGTTCCGTTTCGATGCGAATGTCCATGGTGTCGTCCTCTTGCTGATTTGAAGCGCGCTTCAAGGGGCCATGGTACTAGAAGGCCGGCTATTTTGCGTAAACGCGACGAGGGCCGCGATTGCGGCCCTCGTCATTGTGCTTCCGGAAGCTTACTTCTTCGCCGTCCGCCGCAGCCGGTTGAGCAACCGCCGCGCCAGTTCGCCGAACAACTCGGTCTGCGTGGGGTGCGGGAAGATCGCCTTGGCGACCTGGGTGAGTGTCATCTCGCCGGCCACCATCATCACGCCGATGCCGATCAGGGTGTCGGTGTGGTCGGCCAGATAGTGCACGCCGATGATGCGGCCGGTGGTCTTGTCGGCGACCAGCTTGATCATGCCTTCGGTCTCGCCGGTGATCATGGCCTTGGCGTCGATGCTCATCGGCATCTTGGCTTCCACCGCATCAATGCCTTTCGCTTTCGCCTGGGCGACGCTCAAGCCGACGAAGCCGGCCTGCGGGCGCGAGAAGGTGACGCCGCAGTCGCGGTCCTGGTCGTATTCACTGGCGTGACCGAGCAGGTTGTCGGCGGCGACGCGGCCTTGCGTGGCGGCGGTGTGGGCGAGCATGTAGCCGCTGATGACGTCGCCGACCGCGTAGATGTGCGGCACGCTGGTCTGGCAGCGGGCGTTGACCTTGATTGCCGCGCCGTCGAGTTCGACGCCGGCCTTGTCGAGATTGAGGCGGCTGGTGTCGGGGCGCTTGCCGGTGGCCATTAGCACGATGTCGCAGTCGAAGGTGGATTCGACGCCTTCGCTGTTGGCGTAGCGGAGCTTCATCTTGCCGGGCTTGCCGCTGGCTTCCTTGATGTCGGCGCTGGTGACGACGGTGATTTCCTTCTCCAGCGAGGCGATCAGGGTCTTGGCGATTTCGTCCTCGATTTCGGCGAGGATGCGCGGGTGGCGCTCGAGCATCAGCACCTCGGTGCCGAAGTCGCGGAAGATCTGCGCCATCTCGACGCCGATGACGCCCCCGCCGACGATGCCGAGCTTCTTCGGCGGCTTGGCGAGGTTCCAGATGGTGTCGGAGGTGACGACGCCGCCGGTCGTCAGATTCTCGCGCGCGCCGGGGATCGGCGGCACGAAGGCCGGGGCGCCCGTTGCAATCACCGCGGCGCCGAACGTGACGGTGTAGGGCTCGCCTTCGACCGGGCTGATCTTCAGCGTGTGGGCGTCGACGAATTCGCCGTAGCCTTCGCGCACGTCGATCTTCATGCCGCGGTCGGCCTTGAGCGCCATTTCGCCGCGGCTGCTCTGCACCCAGCGGCGATGCTTCTCGACCTGGGCCCAGTTCAGTTTCGGGGTATTGGTGCCGTCGACGCCCATCTCGGCGTCGTGCGCGCGGTTGCGGATGACATCGGCCGCGGCGCGCCAGGCCTTGGACGGAATGCAGCCGCGCCACAGGCATTCTCCGCCGGGGAAGGGTTCGTTGTTGACCATCATGACCTTGACGCCGTGGTCGGCCAGATCGCGCGCGCAGTCCTCGCCGCCGGGGCCACCGCCGACGACGACGACCGGGAAGTCCCAGTTACCCTCGGGAATGGGCGAGACGGCCGGTGCAGTATGGCCGGCCGATGCGGCGGCAGCCGCAGCGACGCTCCCTGCCCCCTGATCCCTGCCCCCTGATCCCTCGCCTGCAATCCAGGTGTCGGGCGCCTCGATGGTCTGCTTCAGCGTGGCCAGGTACAGCGCCACATCCGCGCCGTTCAGCACGCGGTGATCGCCGGTGATGGTAAATGGCGTGCCCTGGGGGCCATTGGCAGCAATCGCCAGAATCGCCGAGATGCCGGGGGTGGGGATCGCGGTGAAATGCGACACGCCCAGCATGCCCATGTTGGAAATGGTGAAGGTGGGATTGGAATACTCGGCGGGCGCGAGTTTTCTGACCCGTGCGCGCTCGACCAGGCCGCTCCAGTCGCTCTGCAGCGCTTCCAGC
This sequence comes from Pseudomonadota bacterium, assembly GCA_021821425.1. The sequence goes on along the minus strand of JAKACL010000106.1, from coordinate 2,263 downwards.
GATTTCTTCTCGATGCCATGCAGGATCGGCACCACGAGGCCGCCGTCGTTCGACATCACCGCCACGCCGAAGTCGTGGTTGTCGCGTTCGACCAGCTTGTCGACCGGCTGGTAGGCCCAGTTCATGCGCGGGAATTTCGCCATCGCGACCGAGCAGGCCTTGGCGATCGCCACCGTCACCGACACCTTCTTCGCCTTGGCGGCGGCGGTCAGCGCGGTGGTGTTGATGTTCATCGTGACGTTGAAGGTCGGCAGCGTGAGCGAGGCGGTCATCGCGTGGCTCACGGCCTTTTCCATCGAGGTCATCTTGCGGCCCTGGCCCGGCACGTCGACCTGCGGCAGCGCATGGGCGACTTCCTGCATCGACGGACGCGCGCGCGCCACATCGGCGGAGACGATGACGCCTGAGGGTCCGGTGCCGGCGAGACCGGCGAGGTTGACGCCCAACTGCCCGGCGACTTTGCGTGCATAGGGACTGGCCTGGCGGCCCTGCGGACGCGCCACCGGGGGCATGGCGCCGGTGGCGGACACCTGGGCGGGTGCGGTCTTGGGAATGGGGAGGTGGGCCGGCTTGTCCGCCGCATGCGGGGCGACCTTGTGCAGGTCCTGGACCTTGTGGTCGGCGGAAATCGTCACGCCGGTGTCGTTGGCCTTGGCCGCATCGTCGACGATGAAGCCCATCGGGTGGCCGACTTCGACCACGCTGCCGACGTCGGCGATCGGGCCGGAGAGGAAGCCTTCCTGGAACACCTCGACGTCCATGATGGCCTTGTCGGTTTCCACCGTGGCGACGATGTCGCCGCGCCTGATCGCATCGCCCGGCTGTTTTTCCCAGGTGACGACGACGCCCTCGGTCATGGTGTCCGACAGCTGCGGCATCACGATCGGCGTGCCGGCATGGTGCGGAATCATCTCGGTTTGCGCCTGCTGCTCCACCACTTCGTCGGCGGCAATCGCCACGTCGCCCGCGGTGTCGGTGATGTAGCCGAGCGCCGCGCCGACGGCGATGGTCGCGCCGACCTCAGCGAGCGGCCCGGCCAGATAGCCGGCCTTGAACACTTCGACGTCCATGATGGCCTTGTCGGTTTCGACCGTGGCAACGATATCGCCGCGCTCGACGCGGTCGCCGGCCTGCTTTTCCCAGGTGACGACCACGCCCTCGGTCATGGTGTCCGAGAGCTGGGGCATCGTGATGGCGTAGTGATTCATAGGATTCAGGGGTCAGGATTTAGGGGTCAGGGAGTTGGCGATAGTTTTGCGGCCAGTGCGCTTCTCAGGCCATGCAACATACGTCCAACCTCGTTGGTCTGCTCAAGCAGACAAAGCAACTCGGCTTGGGGGATATAACCCAGCCGGTGCGCGAGTTCGAGCTGTGTTTCTGCTTCAGCCAGCGAACCCTGCGAAATCGATATAAAACGCAAGTAATCCTTCGTTGAATTTCTTGCGTGACCTTCGGCAATATTGGACGGGATGGAAACGGCTGCGCGCTGAAGCTGATTGGCCAGTGCATAGGTTTCCCGGGAGGGGAAGGATTCGGTGGTCAGGTAGATGTCTTCTGTCAGTTTCATCGCCATTTGCCAGACCTTGAGATCACGGTAGTTATTCACGCCCTGACCCCTGAATCCTGACCCCTGATCCCTTACGCCTTACCAAAGATCTTCAGAACAGACTTCACCACATCCTCGTGATCCGGGATCGCTGCTTTTTCCAGCGTGTGGTTATACGGCTGCGGCACCAGCGCAGAGTGGACGCGCACCGGGGCGGCGTCCAGTTCGAAGAAGCATTCCTCGTTGATGATGGCGATGACTTCGGAGCCGACGCCGACCGGCGCCTCGTCTTCTTCGGCGATGACGGCGCGGTGGGTCTTGGTCACCGATGCCTTGATGCCGGCGCGGTCGAGCGGCGACAGCGAATAGAGGTCGACGACTTCGGCCGAAATGCCGTACTGCTTGTCGAGGATTTCGGCGGCCTTCAAACACCAGTGCACCGAGATGTTGTAGCCGAACAGCGTCACGTCGGTGCCGCTGCGGGCGATGTCTGATCCTTCCAGCGGATGGAAGTATTCGGCATCGGGTACTTCGCCCTTCATGTTGTACATCAGTTCGTGTTCGTTGATGAACACCGGGTCGTCGCAGCGAATCGCCGACTTCAGCAGACCATAGGCCTGCCTGGGATTGGACGGCGTCACCACGCGCAGGCCGGCGATGCCCATGAACACCTTTTCCATCCGTGCCGAGTGCTGCGCGCCGAGCTGGTGCGCGGCG
>JAKACL010000105.1 GCA_021821425.1 Pseudomonadota bacterium | reverse complement strand
GGGTGACGCGCTCGCAGTCGAGCCCCTACCTGCGGATCGAGAGCCAGCCGCTGGCAGGGCTCGACCGTTCGCAGGCGGTCCTGGTGCTGGTGACCGACGTGCAGGCGGTGCAGCCATGAACGCGCCGGCCCGGACTTTTGGCAACTGGCGTCATATTTTCGGCAGCCTGCTGCTGGCGGTGTTGCTCGAGCAGTTTCCGTGGACCGGCTGGGCGCTGGCGCTGCGCCCCGATTTCGTGCTGGTCGGCGTCCTGTTCTGGGTGCTGTACCAGCCGGCGCGCATCGGTTTCGGGGCGGCATTTTTTCTCGGCCTGCTGGCGGATTTTCAGGATGGCGTGGTGTTCGGCCAGCACGCCATCGCCTATGCGCTTGGTGTCTACCTGGTGCTGTTCCTGCGCTTGCGGCTGCTGCAGTTCGACCCCTTGCGTATGGCGGCGCAGATGTTCCCGGTTTTTCTGGCGGTGCAGCTCGTGGTGCTGCTGACAGGCTGGTTGTCGATCAATCCGCCTGACAGCCTGGCCATCCTGTTGCCGGTGCTGGGCAGCACGCTGCTATGGTATCTGTTGACAGGCTTTCTGCGTCTGTGGCACGGCAAGAGCCTGCAGGATCGGACCTGATCGCGGATGTCCCCCGCCACAACGCTGAAAAATCTCGACCTGGAGCTGGCCCGATTCGTGGGCCGGCTCAAGGTTGGCGGCGCGTTTGTCCTGCTGCTGGCGGCCGCGCTGCTGGTGCGCGCGTACTACCTGCAGATCGTGCAGCAGGAGCATTATCGGCAGCGTGCAGAGAGCAACCGCATCTCGCTGATCCCCGCGGCGCCCCATCGCGGACTGATTCTGGACCGCCAGGGCCGCATCCTGGCGGAAAACTATTCGGCCTATACGCTGGAGCTGACCCGCACGCGGATTGACGATCTCGACGCCACGCTGGCCCGGGTGGGCGAGCTGGTCGAAATCACGCCGGGACAACTGCGGCGTTTTCGCCGCCTGCTCTCCGAATCGCACGAGTTCGAAACGGTGCCGCTGAAAAGCAAGCTGAGCGATGAAGAGGTGGCCATCCTGGCGGCCAATCGCTATCGCTTGCCGGGGGTGGAGATCAAGGCGCGGCTGTTCCGCAACTACCGGGCCGGCCCCGGCATGGCGCATGTGCTGGGCTTCATCGGCCGCATCAACGACCGCGACCTCGAGCGTCTGCGGGCCGAGGGCCGCGAGCAGAACTACCGGGGCAGCGCCCACATCGGCAAGACCGGGCTCGAGCAGAGCTACGAAACCCTGCTGCACGGCCGCACCGGCTTCGACCAGATGGAGACGGACGCCAGCGGCCGTGCGGTGCGCATGCTGTCGCGCATTGCGCCGGTGCCGGGCAAGGATCTGCGCCTGCATCTCGATGTCGAACTGCAGGCGGTGGCCGAACAGGCATTCGGCGATTTTCTCGGCGGCCTGGTGGCGATCGATCCCAGCACCGGCGGGGTGCTGGCGCTGGTATCGAAGCCGGGCTTCGACCCCAACCTGTTCGTCGACGGCATCGATCCGGAAACCTGGAAATCGCTTAACGAATCGCCCGAGCGGCCGATGGTCAACCGGGTGCTGCGCGGCATCTACCCGCCCGGTTCGACGATCAAGCCGCTGATGGCGCTGGCGGGGCTGGAACTGGGCCTGCGCACGCCGTCCGACAGCATCAACGACCCCGGCTACTATTCGCTGCCCAACAGCCGGCACCGCTTTCGCGACTGGAAAGCGGGCGGACATGGCGTGGTCGACCTGCGCAAATCGATTTCGCAATCCTGCGATACCTATTACTACCGGCTGGCCGTCGACATGGGCATCGACCGCATGCACGACTACCTGGCGAAGTTCGGACTGGGCGAAAAGACAGGCATCGATCTCGAAGGGGAGTCGGCCGGCCTGCTGCCTTCGCGGGACTGGAAGCAGCGCCGCTGGAAGCAGCCCTGGTATCCCGGCGAAACCGTGATCGCCGGCATTGGCCAGGGCTATCACCTGACCACGCCGCTGCAACTGGCCGTGATGACCGCGATGCTCGCCAACGGCGGCAAGCAGGTCGAGCCGCGTCTGGTCGATGCGGTGCGCGACCCTCACGCCCGCGACTGGCAACCGCTGCCCGGCAGGACGCGCGGCCAGGTGGCGATTGCGCCCAGCCATCTCGAGTTGGTGCGGGCAGGCATGCTCGACGTCATGAGTCCGGGCGGCACCGCGGCCCGCTCGGCAGCCGGCGCGCCCTATGCGATTGCCGGCAAGACCGGCACCGCGCAGGTGGTCGGCATCCGCCAGGGCGCGCGCTACGACGCCAGCAAGCTGGCGCTCAGGCATCGCGACCATGCGCTGTTCATTGCCTATGCGCCGGCCGACAACCCCACCATCGCGGTGGCGGTGATGGTGGAAAATGGCGGCTCCGGCAGCGGCACTGCGGCGCCGGTCGCGCGTGCCGTATTCGATTACTACTTGACGGGAAAGCGTCCTGTCGTACCCAAGCTGGAGACAGGCAATGGCACGGACTAGCCACTGGATCGTGCGCAGGCTGAGTCATCTCGACGGCATCCTGCTGGTGCTGGTGCTCGTCCTGCTGGGCATCAGCCTGGCGGTGGTGGCGAGCGCGTCGGGGCAAAGCCCGGCGCGCATCAGCGGCCACCTGCTCAACATGGGACTGGCGCTGTCGGTGATGCTGGTGATGGCCAACGTGCCGCCGCATATCCTGTCCAAGGTCGGCCCGCCTTTATATGTGGCGGGGGTGGTGCTGCTGATCGCAGTGGCGCTGTTCGGCGAGGTTCGCAACGGCTCGCGGCGCTGGCTCGATCTGGGGGTGGTGGCATTCCAGCCGTCGGAACTGCTGAAACTGGCGCTGCCGCTGATGTTGGCGTGGTATTTCCAGCGCAACGAGGGCATCCTGCGCGCGAAGCATTTCCTCATCGGCGGCGCCATGCTGCTGGTGCCGTTTTTTCTCATCCTGCGCCAGCCCGATCTCGGCACGGCGCTGATGATCGGCGCCTCGGGTTTTTACCTGCTGTTCTTTGCCGGCCTGCCGTGGAAAGTGATGGTCGGCGGTGCCGTAGTGGGCGGGGCGAGCCTGCCGGTGCTGTGGAATTTCATGCACGACTACCAGCAGCGCCGCGTGCTGACCCTGCTTGATCCCACTTCCGATCCGCTCGGCGCGGGCTACCATATCATTCAGTCGACCATCGCGATCGGCTCGGGCGGCCTCTTCGGCAAGGGCTGGATGCAGGGCACGCAAACCCAGCTCGACTTCATTCCCGAGCGCACGACCGATTTCGTGTTTGCCGTGTTCGGCGAGGAATTCGGCTACCTCGGCGCCATCCTGCTGGTGGGGCTGTACCTGGCCATCGTCGCGCGCGGTCTGGTGATTGCGGCGCGCGCGCCGACGCTGTTCGGAAGACTGATGGCGGCGACGCTGAGTCTCAATCTGTTCACCTATGCCTTCGTCAACATGGGCATGGTGTCGGGCATCCTGCCGGTGGTGGGTGTGCCGCTGCCGCTGATGAGCTACGGCGGCACCGCGCTCGTCACGCTGCTGCTGGGCATGGGCATCCTGATGAGCGTGGCGACGCATCGTCAGCTCAATAAAACCTGACAGGTTAAAATGCGGACATGACGGCGATTCCGATACTGATGGCGGCCGCGTTGGGACTGGCACTGGCCGGCTGCGGCAGCACCCCGGCCCGGCAGGCCAAGACCTCCACCCCCACCCCCGTACCCACCGCGCCGCAGGGCGGCGGCTATTACCTCGACGACGGCCCCGAGGCCATCCCGCCGGCGAATCTCGATGCGGTGCCGGATGCGGTGCCGCGCGACGAGCCGCTGCATCGCTTTGCCAACCGCACCTATGTCGCGCTGGGCAAACCCTATACGCCGCTGACCACGCGCCGTGCCTTCAGCGAAGAAGGCCTGGCGTCATGGTACGGGCGCCGTTTCCACGGCAGAAAAACGGCATCGGGCGAGATCTACGACATGTATGCGATGACGGCCGCCCACCCCACGCTGCCGATCCCAAGTTATGCCCGGGTGACGGCGCTCGACAGCGGCAAGTCGGTGGTGGTGCGCATCAACGATCGCGGCCCGTTCCACAGCAAGCGCGTCATCGACCTGTCGTATACCGCCGCCCACAAGCTTGGCTACCTCCGGCAGGGCAGTGCCCGGGTGCGCGTGGAAAGCATCGATCCCGCCAGTCACGACACGCAGGGCGAAGCGCTCGGCGAGGGGATTTTCCTGCAGGTGGGCGCGTTTTCCAGCGCCGACAATGCGCAGCGGCTGCGTGAACGGCTGACGCGCGAACTGGCACTCGATGCCGAGCGCACCCGCGTGGTCCTCAACGACAGGCTGCATCGCGTGCAGCTTGGCCCCTACCCCAGCGACGTCGATGCGCACGCGGACCGCGAACGGGTACGGGAACGCCTCGATTTGAACGCGGTCCTGCTCAGACGCGATTAAACCTGGAAACCGCAGTGGGACGCGCTCGATGGTGCGTCTGGGCGTGTTTCTGGCGCATACGATCCACACGGGGCTTTAGCCCATAGTGGATCGGAGTCCTTTAGGGCGAAGCGACGGCGCGGCCTACCCGGGTAGGCAAGGAGGAGCGACAAAGGCAGGCGCGCCAGCGGGTGCGTCGCGAGATCACCCAAATGGCGAGGCTGATCGAAGGCGAAGAATCCAGCATGAATACGGAATTCCATAAAGTTATAAGCGGTCAACTGCGGTTTTTAGGTTAAAAGGTTTTGCAGATGAAGATTTTCTGGCTGGGGCTGGCGCTTCTGTTTTCAGCCCACGCATGGGCCGCGCCGGCCGGCATTTCCGGGCGCGCCTGGGTGGTGATCGATCAGGCCAGCGGCCGCGAACTGGCCGCGCACCAGGCCGATCTGCCGCTGGCGCCGGCTTCGCTGACGCAGTTGATGACGGCCTATGTGCTGTTCGGCGACATCCGCAAGGGCCGGCTCAACCTGGGAGAAACCCTGACAGTGCCGGAAGTCGCCACCGAGATCGATGGCGCGCGCGCCTTTCTCAAGGCGGGCGACCAGATCAGCGTCGACACGCTGCTGCAGGCGATGCTGGTGCAGTCGGCGGGCGATGCGATTCTGGCGCTGGTGACCGCCGCCGACGGCAGCGAAGCGGTATTCGTCGAACGGATGAACCGCGAAGCCAAGCGGCTCGGCATGAACAAGACGCGTTTCATGAATGCCACCGGCCTGACCGAGCCGGGCCATGTGTCGAGTGCGCGCGATCTCGCCCTGCTGGGACGCGCGCTGGCGCGCGATTTTCCCGAACGCAGCGGCTATTTCGCGCAGAAGGAGCTGCCGCTGAAGGGCATCACCTACTACAACGCCAACCGCCTGCTGTGGCGCGACAGCACGGTGAACGGACTCAAGGTCGGCCGCACGGTGCAGGCCGGCTATTGCATGGCGGCCTCGGCGCAACGCGGCGCCCAGAGCCGCATTGCCGTGGTGCTGGGCGCGCGCTCCGACGCCCAGCGCACCCAGGATGCCCTGCGTCTGCTGAACTACGGCTTCGAGAATTTCGACAGCGTGCGGCTGTATCGCGCGCAGCAACCGGTCAAGATCGCCCCCCTTTATCGCGGCGCGCGCGAATCGGTCAGCATGGGATTTGCGCAGGACTTTCACCTGCTGGTGCCACGCGGCAGCGCGTCGCGCGTGAAGGCCGAAATCATCACCCAGCAGCCGTTCGTGGCGCCGGTGCGCAAGGGACAGCGCATGGGAACGCTGCGGTTGACGCTGGACGGCAAGCCGCTCGGCGACTATGCCCTGATTGCGCTGCATGATGTCGCCGTTGCCGGCATTTTCGGTCGCGGCTGGGATTCGATCCGGTTGTTCTTCGTGAAATGAACGCCTATCTGAACGGCGACTACCTGGCGCTGGCCGACGCGAAAGTTTCGGCGCTCGACCGCGGCTTCGTTTTCGGCGACGGCGTCTACGAGCTGGTGCCGGTGTACTCGATGAAGCCGTTCCGGCTCGACGAGCACCTGCGCCGCCTGCAGGGCAGCCTCGACGGCATCCGTCTGGCCAATCCGCATGACGCGGCCGAATGGCGCGAGCGCATCCTGAAGCTGATCGACCTGCAGGACTTCGCTGACCAGTCGCTCTATATCCAGGTGACGCGCGGGACGCCTGATGTAGGGCAGCCGTCGCGCGACCATGCGTTTCCCAAAGCGGCAACGCCGACCGTCTTCATGTTCACGCAACCGCTGGTGACCGCGACGCCCGCGCAGAAAGCGGCCGGCGTGTGCGCCGTCACCGCGGTCGACAACCGCTGGCTGCGCTGCAACATCAAGGCGATTTCGCTCTTGGCCAACATCCTGCTGCGGCAGCAGGCGGTGGATGCCGACTGCGCGGAAACCATCATGCTGCGCGACGGCTTTCTGACCGAGGGCGCGGCGAGCAACATTTTCATCGTGAAGGACGGCGTGCTGCTGGCGCCGCCGCCGTCGAACCTGATGCTGACCGGTATCACCTACGATGTGGTGCGCGAGCTTGCGGTGGAAAACGGCATGCCGCATGCGGTGCGGGCCATCTCCGAGGCCGAGCTGCGGGCTGCCGACGAAGTATGGATGACCTCGTCGACCAAGGAAATCATGCCGATTGTCCGGCTCGATGGCGCGCGGGTCGGCGCCGGCGTGCCGGGCCCGCTGGCGCAGCAGATGGACGCGCTGTACCAGGCCTTCAAGCAGGCGGTCATGCGCGCATGAGCAGCGCGCCTCGGCACGTGCGAGCGCCCGCGAATGCGCGCCGCGCCAGACGGTTTGTATACCCGGGAACCGAACGGAGGGCGCGCGCATGAGCGAAGAAGACACGCTGCTCGACTTCCCCACCGATTTTCCGATCAAGATCATGGGCGAGCGTCGCGACGATTTCGCGCAGGCCATGGTCGAGCTGGTGCAACGCCATGCGCCCGACTTCAAGGCCGAAACGGTCGAGATGCGGGCGTCTTCCAGCGGCAACTACCTGTCGGTGACCTGCGTGGTGCGCGCCACCTCGAAAACCCAGCTCGATGCGCTGTATCGCGAGATTACCGCGCATCCCTGGGTGAAGATGGCGTTGTGAGGGGTCAGGATTCAGGGGTCAGGATTCAGGGGGCCGAGGCAGTCGTCCGCAACCTTGGTCGGGTCGCGTACGAGCCGACCTGGCGGGCGATGCAGGATTTCACTGCGCAGCGTGCGGCCGATACACCGGACGAGATCTGGCTGCTGGAGCATCCGCCGGTCTACACCCAGGGGCAGGCCGGCAAGCCGGAGCACGTGATCGCGGCGACCGCCATTCCGGTGGTGCCGATCGACCGCGGCGGCCAGATCACCTATCACGGGCCGGGCCAGCTCGTGGCCTATGTGCTGGTCGACCTGCGACGTCTCGGCTACGGCATCCGCGAACTGGTGATGCGCATGGAGCAGGCGGTGATCGACCTGCTGGCGGCGCAGGGCGTGGCGGCCGCGCGCCAGCCCGGCGCGCCGGGCGTCTATGTCGACGGGGCGAAAATCGCCGCGCTCGGGCTGCGGGTGAAGCACGGCTGCACTTATCACGGCCTGGCGCTCAACGTCGACATGGATCTGGCGCCGTTTGGCGCGATCAACCCCTGCGGCTACGCCGGCATGCGGGTGACGCAATGCCGCGACCTCGGCGTGCAGCTGACGCTGCCGCAGGCGGAGCAGGCGCTCACACTGACCTTGCTGGCCGCGATCTATTCTTGACTGATTTAGTCGACTATTAGTATTCTTCGGACTTCTAATGGAGCACGCCATGAGCACCGACACCCTGCCGTCCGATCCCAAACTGCTGATGCGCTCGATCATCCAGCGCATCGCCACCGGGCCCGATCTGTCCAAGGACATCAGCCGCACCGAGGCGCATCTGGGCACCAAGGCCATCATCGACAACCTGATCGACCCGGTGCAGGTGGGCATTTACTTTATTGCGCTGCGGATGAAGCGCGAGACGATGGACGAGAACCGCGGCGTGCTCGACGCGGTGCTCGAAACCACGCAGCGCGTCACCGCCGACGTCGATGAAGTGGTGGATATCGGCGATCCCTACGACGGCTACACCCGCTGCCTGCCTGCCGCGCCTTTTCTCGGCCCCCTGCTGGCCGAACTCGGGGTGCATGTGGTGAGTCACGGTCTCGACAAGGTCGGCCCCAAATACGGCGTCACCGCGCGCCACGTGCTGGAAGCCGCCGGCGTGCCGGTCAACCTGAGTCCCGCAGAGGCCGCCGCGCGCCTCGCCGATCCGGCGATCGGCTGGACCTACGTCGATCAGGCGCAGTCCAATCCCGGCATGCACAAGCTGATTCCGCTGCGCACGCAGATGATCAAGCGCCAGGTGCTGACTACGGTGGAAGTGCTGTCCAGGCCCATCGCCGGCAGGAAGCTGACCCGCTTCGTCACCGGCTACGTGCACAAGCCTTACCCGCCGGTGTACGCCGACCTCGCGCGCGAAGCCGGCTTCGACAGCGCCTGCATCGTTCGCGGCGTCGAAGGCGGCGTGATCCCTTCGCTGCGCCAGACCGGCAAGTACTTCCACTATCACGACCGCGGCGAGGAAGTCGAAGCCAGCATCGATCCGGTCGCCCTGGGCATCGACCAGCCGGTGCGCGCGGTGCCGCTGCCCGGCAGCGTGGCGACCGAGGAAGGCGCCGACGAAATCGTCGCCGCCATCGACATCAAGGCCACCGCGCACGCCGCGGCCGAGGCCGGTATCCTGGCGCTGAAAGGCGACAAAGGTGCTACCTACGATTCGCTGGTGCTGGCCGGCTCGATCATCCTGCATCACGTCGGGCGCGCCGCCAGCGTCGCCGATGCGGCGGCGCAAATCCGCGCAGTGCTGGATTCCGGCCGTGCCGTGGCGCGGGTGCAGTGATGGGCGGATACGTTGCCATCGCCGCTGCCGACGAACTCCAGCCGGCGCAGATGAAGCGCGTCGTCGTCGATGGCCGCCGGCTGTTATTGTGCAATTCGAACGGCACCCACTACGTTGTCGACGAAATGTGCAGCCACGAGGACTACTCGCTGTATCTGGGCTGCATCAAGGACGGCAAGATCAAGTGCTCGCTGCACGGCAGCTACTTCGACCTCGTCACCGGCCAGCCCACCTGCGACCCCGCCGACGAGCCGATCCGGACCTATCCGGTGAAGGTCGAGGAGGGGCAGGTGTGGGTGAAGGTCTAGGGGTTAGGGGCTAGGATTTAGGGATTAGGGGGCCTTGAGCGGCTGCGCCGCGTTCCATCAATTCATGAAGGCGCGGCCTGTGGTCGCTCATCCTCTAGATCCTAGATCCTATTTCCTGACCAACTCCCCTACCGCTTTCACCATCTCCGGATGATCGAACTCGCGTCCGCCGATGGCGGTGGCGACGATGCGTCCCTGCTTGTCGATCAGGAAGGTGGTCGGCAGGCCGGCCACCCGCCATGCCCGCATGGCGTGG
>JAKACL010000104.1 GCA_021821425.1 Pseudomonadota bacterium | reverse complement strand
CCGGACAGCAGGTTGGAGCCGGCCGCACGCAGCACGCCGAGGGTGTCGACGCCCCCGTGGGTGTAGAAGCGCTCGTCTTCGGCGGCGATGATGGCCTGTTTCATGTAGGCGGGCACCTGCTCGATGGCGATGAAGGCGCGCCGCTCCTCGCCGAACTCGCCGATCAACGCGCCGTCGGCGGTGTAGACCCGCAACGGCAGCTTGGGCTTGTAGTCGGTGAGCGCCTCAAGCGGCGGCAGGTTGGGGTAGATCAGCGCGGCCGCCAGCCCGGCCAGCGCCGTGCCGACCACGCCGAGGCTGACGATCAGTGCCAGCGCGTAATGCCACCATTTGGAAAACATCCCGTTCCTTAATTCAAAAGTGTGCCTAAAGTTTCCGACGATTATAGGCGTTAGTGGTGTTGGAAATTGGACACATGTGTTCAACTCTTGCGGTGTGTCGAGAAAAAAACTGTTAAAAACCGTGTGTTGTTGCTAGCATCTAAAAACAATAACAACAAAAAGCGCCAACTCACAGAAGCGTAAAGGAAAACTCTTGCACCTGAATATTAATCTGGACTGGCTGTCTGCCAAAGGCCTGCCCATCCTGGGGCTCGATATCAGCACGACCGCCGTCAAGCTGGTGGAGTTGTCCGATGCCGGCAAAGGCATGCTGCGGGTGGAGCGCTATGTGATCGAGCCCTTGCCCAAGGATGCGGTGACGGACGGCAACATCGCCAATCTCGATCAGGTTGCCGACACCTTGCGCACCGCGTGGAAAAACATGAACACGCGGACCCGGAACGTGGCGCTGGCGCTGCCGTCCTCGGCGGTCATCACCAAAAAGATTCTGGCACCGGCCAGCCTCAGCGGAATCGACCTGGAAAACCAGGTGGAGGCCGAGGCCAACCAGGTTATCCCCTTCTCGCTCGACGAAGTGAACCTGGATTTTCAGGTGATCGGCGAATCGCCTGCCAGCCCCGACGATGTGCAGATCCTGCTCGCGGCCGCGCGCAAGGAAAAGGTCGAGGACCGCGTCGCCGCCGTGGAGGCCGCCGGCCTCAAGGCGCTGGTGATGGATGTCGAATCCTTTGCGACCCAGACCGCCTACGAACAAATTGCCCATCAACTGCCCAACAGCGGCGACGGCCAGACCGTGGCGATCATCGACGTCGGCGCGCAGAACATGCACATCAACATCCTCAACAACAACGAGTCGGTGTATCTGCGCGAACACGGCTTCGGCGGCAACCAGCTCAACAATGAAATCTCGCGCCGCTACGGCATGACCAGCGAAGAGGCCGAAAACGCCAAGCGCCGCGGCACCCTGCCGGAAAGCTACGACGCCGAGGTGCTGCAGCCCTACAGCGAGACGCTGGCGATGGAAATCGGCCGTGCCCTGCAACTGTTCACCACCTCCACCCAGTACCGCAAGGTCGACCAGATCCTGCTGGCCGGTGGCGGCGCCATGATTCCGGGCATCGACGAGGTCGTCGCCCAGCGCACCGGCACGCCGGCCATGGTCGTCAACCCGTTTGCCAGCATGGCCGTCGGTTCCAAGATCCGGCCGCAGGCGCTGACCGCCGACGCGCCTTCCCTGTTTGTCGCCTGCGGCCTTGCCATGCGGAGGTTTGACCCCCAATGATCCGCATTAACCTGCTCCCCCACCGCGAACTGGCACGCGCCGCACGGCGCCGCCAGTTCAATATCCTGCTCGGCATTGCCGTCGTCGCCGGCGTGGTTGCTGTCGTGATCGGGCACAGCCTGATCGCGGCGCGTCAGTCCACACAGGAGGCACGCAATGCCTTTCTCGAACAGGAAATTGCACGCCTCGACAGCCAGATCGGCGAAATCAAGAAAATTCGCGAGCAGACCCAGGCACTGCTGGAACGCAAGCAGGTCGTCGAGACGCTGCAATCCAACCGGACCGAGGTCGTCCATCTGTTCGACCAGATGATCCGTCTGCTGCCCGACGGGCTGTATCTCAAATCGTTCAAGCAGGACGGCCGGGTGATCACCCTCACCGGCTATACCCAGTCGAGCGCGCGCGTCTCCACGCTGATGCGCAATCTGGAGAGTTCGCCCTGGTTTGAATCGGCCGGACTGGTCGAGATCAAGGCTGTCACGGTGAACAATCTGCGCGCCAACGAATTCGTGCTGACGGTCAAGCAGAACCCGCAGCAAACGGACGATGCGAACAAGGAAGGGGGCAAGGCATGACCCTTGACGAACTCAACAAACTCGATTTGAAAACGCTGGCCGACTGGCCGTTGCCAACCAAGCTGGCGGCGCTGGTGGTGCTTTTCGTGGCGATCGTGGCTGCAGGCTGGTGGTTCGACTGGCGTGGGGGCATGGAGACCCTGGACGCATCCAGGCAGAAAGAAACCGAGTTGCGCAGCGTATTCGCCACCAAGAAGAACCAGGCCGTCAATCTGGAAGCGTATACCAAGCAGCTGGCCGACATCGAACAGGCCTTCGGCGCGCTCCTGAAGCAACTGCCCAACAAGCAGGAAATGGATGCGCTGATCACCGACGTCAACCAGGCCGGTCTGGGACGCGGCCTGCAGTTTGAGCTGTTCAAGCCCGATGCCGAAACCGTGACCGAGTTCTATGCCGAGACGCCCATCACCGTCAAGGTCACCGGTGGTTATCACGACATCGCCGCCTTCGTCAGCGACGTCTCCAAGCTGTCGCGCATCGTGACCTTGCAGAACATCTCCCTGGCACCGGCCAAGGAGGGTGTGCTCAATATGGATGCCGTCGTCAAAACTTACCGTTACCTGGACGAAGAAGAAGTCATCGCCCGCAAGCAGCAAAACAAGGAGCAGCCAAAATGAAGCGACTGCCCAGTTTCGTTCTCGTATTGGGGCTGGCGGGTTGCGGCGGCGGCGACATGCAGGACCTGCACACCTTCGTTGCCGAGACCGGCAAGGACATGCAAGGCAAGATCGAGCCGCTGCCGGAAGTCAAGGTGTACGAACCGTTCAGCTATAACGCCTTTGACCTGCCCGACCCGTTCAAGCCGAGAAAACTCTCCACCGGAGGCGGCGGCGGTATGCAGCCCGACTTCAATCGTCCGAAGGAGCCGCTGGAGTCATTCTCCCTGGAGACACTGAAAATGGTCGGCATGCTGTCCAAACAAGGCGAGATCCATGCCGTGATCAAGACTCCGGACAATGCGATCTACCACGTCAAGAAGGGCAACTATGCAGGCCAGAACTTCGGCCTCATCACGCAGATCACCGCCAGTGAGGTGACGCTGCGCGAGATTGTCCAGGATAGCGCCGGGGACTGGTCCGAGCGCACCAGCGCCCTGATTCTGCAGGAATGATTCGTAGCACTGAATTTTAAAGAGGCTGACATGAACGCATTGCCCAAAATCACAGTTCGTAGCATTGCCCGGGACATGACCCGCTGCCTGTTCGGAGCCACGCTCCTGACCGGGTTGATGCTGTCTTTTGCAGTGCGCGCCGCCGACGTGCCGCCGACCGCAAACGCGGTACAACAGGTCGAGACCACGACGCTGCCGGGCGGCAAGGTGGTCGTCCGCGTCACGCTCAAGAATCCGCTGACGGCCACTCCCGCCGGCTTCAGCGTCGGCAACCCGCCGCGCATCGCCCTCGACCTGCCGAACACCGGCAATGCGCTGGGCCGCAATACAGTCGAATCCAACCTGGGCCCGCTGTCGAGCGTCAACGTGGTGCAGGCGGGGACGCGCACGCGTCTGGTGCTGAACCTGAACAAGTCGGTCGAGTACGACACCACCATTGACGGCAAACAATTGCTGATCGCACTGGGCGATGTCGGCGCAGGTACCGCGCCGGTCAATGCCAGCCCGCGCTTTTCAGAGGCAACGCCGGGCGCCGCGCGCCACAGCATCCGCGATGTCGATTTCCGGCGCGGCGCGGCGGGCGAGGGCCGCATCGTGACGACGCTTTCAGACGCGCAGGCGGGGATCAATATTCGCCAGCAGGCCGATGGCGTGGTCGTCGATTTCATTGGCACCGAGTTGCCGAGAGCCTTGCAGCGCCGTCTCGACGTGGCTGATTTCGGCACCCCGGTGCAGTTCATCGAGACCTACGCGCTCGGCGACAACACCCGCATGGTGATCCAGCCCAAGGGCGGCTGGGAATACGCGGCCTATCAGGCTGACAACAGCTTTATCGTTGAAGTGAAGCAGAGCGATGACGCGCAGAAGAAAACCGCAGACGGCCGGGTGAAATATGTGGGCGAGAAACTCTCGCTCAATTTCCAGAACGTCGAGGTGCGCTCCGTACTGCAGGTCATCGCCGATTTCACCGGCCTCAATATTGTTGCAAGCGACACCGTGACCGGCAATCTGACCCTGCGCCTGAAAGACGTGCCCTGGGACCAGGCACTCGATCTCATCATGCAGACCCGTGGGCTCGACAAGCGCCAGAACGGCAACGTGATCTGGATTGCGCCCAAGGACGAATTGCTGACCAAGGAGAAGCTCGAGTTCGAGGCCAAGTCGGCCGTGGCGGATCTGGAGCCCTTGACGACGGACTATATTCAACTCAACTACATGCGGGCGGATGAAGCAAAATCCATGTTGTATGGCGCCGCCGGGACGGCCCAGAATGCTGCGGGCGATGCGGTGAACTGTTCGGCCCAGGCGCAGGGTATAAGCGGGAGGGCGGCCCAGGCTTCGCAGCAGACGCAGGGCGGGGATGCAGAGCAGAAAGTTCTGACCAAACGGGGGCGAGCGACGTTTGAACTTAAAACGAATACGCTGATCGTTACCGATACCGCACGCAAGATTCAGGAAGTCCGTGAACTCCTCGCGCGTCTCGATGTGCCTGCACGTCAAGTCATGATCGAGGCACGGGTTGTGATTGCAGACAGCAACTGGAGTCGGGATCTGGGCGTGCGTCTTGGCACCCGGTTGTTCAAGAATACGGGCCGGGAAACGGTTGGGGTTGGCGGTACGCTGAACGAATCCGCCAGTATCGCCGCGGGCGGGTTGCCGACGGTCACGCCTCAAGTCAATCTGGGCGTTGCAAATGCGGTGGGACAGATTGCCTTGTCGCTGTTGAATCCTTCCAACAATAATCTGCTCAGCCTGGAACTGACAGCGATGGAGGCGGACAACCGGGGCAAAATCTTGTCGAACCCGCGTGTGATGACAACGAACCAGAAGCCTGCGGTGATTCTTAACGGTACGCAGATCCCCTTTGTGACGCCCGGATCGGCCAACCAGCCCGCTACCGTCTCTTTCAAGGATGTTTTCCTTTGCTTGCTGGTCGATCCGCAAATCCTGAATAACGATTCGCTGATCATGACGGTAGAAGTTCAAAAAGATGCACAAGACGCGGGCGGCAGTGTTACGACAGGCGGCTTTACAGTACCTGCCATTGCTACGCGGCGTATCAAAACTCAGGTGCGGGTGAATAACGGCGAAACACTGGTACTGGGAGGCATCTTCGATCAAACCGAATTGAATAACGTCAATAAGGTGCCATTCCTGGGCGATGTGCCATTCCTCGGCAACCTGTTCAAGCAAACATCGAAGCAGGACCAGAAGACTGAACTAATCGTGTTCATTACGCCGCGCATCCTCGATGAACGCCTGACGCTGCGCTGATCGCGGCAGATCGTAAAAAGCGCGGGCGTGCCCCGCGCTTTTTTTCGTCTGCCCGATGCTGCGCCCCGCCGCTATCCGTCCATTAGAATGGTGCCATGAGCAAGCGCGACAATCTTTACCTCGTCGGGCTGATGGGTGCCGGCAAGACCACGGTGGGCCGGCTTCTGGCCCGGCACTATGGGTGCATTTTTCATGATTCGGATCATGAGATCGAGGCGCGCACCGGCGTCAAGATTCCGGTCATCTTCGAAATCGAGGGCGAAGCGGGGTTCCGTCGCCGCGAGGAGGCGGCGATTGCCGAGCTGACTGCGTTGTCCGGCATCGTGCTGGCTACCGGCGGGGGGGCAGTGTTGTCGGCGACCAACCGCGAAAACCTGAAAAACAGCGGCGTGGTCATTTATTTGCGCGGCTCGCCCGAACACCTGTATGAGCGCACGCGGCACGACCGCAACCGCCCCCTGCTGCAGACCGACAATCCACTCGAGAAATTGCGCGAGCTGTATCGCCAGCGCGATCCGCTGTACCGCGAAATTGCCGACATTGTGGTGGATACCGGCCGGCAGAGTGTCTCGGGAATGACGCGCGTGCTGTGCGGCAAGCTGGATCTGTTGCGCAGCGGCCTGCCCGCGACCGGGACGGAGTGAGCATGCTGCGTCTGGCCTGCGCAGGGATGCTGTGTGTGCTGGCCGGGGGCGCCGCGGCAGCCGAATACCAGGCGGGGCCGGAGGACTATCGTGTGCACTTGCGCCGCCTGCAGCCAGGCGATCGGCTGCTGCTGGCGTCGGGCGAGTATCTGCAGGGCTTGCCGCTGCACCATCTTTCCGGCCAGGCCGGCGAGCCGATCGTGATCGAGGCGGCCGACCCCGCCGCCCCGCCCCGTTTCATCGCACGGCCGCGCGCCAATACCGTCAGCCTGGTCAATGTGCGCCATCTGGTGGTGCGGCATCTGGCGCTCGATGGCCGCAACCTGCCGGTCGATGCGGTCAAGGCCGAAGGCCACAGCCGCTATGCCGACTTCATCACGCTGGAACATCTGCATATCCATGACCATGCCGCGTCGCAGCAGAATGTGGGCATTTCCAGCAAATGCCCGGCGTACGGCTGGGTGGTCCGCAACAACCGCATCGAGCGTGTCGGCACCGGCATGTACTTCGGCGATGCGGACGGCAGCGATCCCTTTGTCGGCGGCCTCATCGAGGGCAATCACGTCAGCGCGACGCTGGGCTACAACCTGCAGATCAAGCATCAGACAGTCCGCACACCGGAATATGCGGACCGCCACGACACATTGATACGCCATAACGTGTTTTCCAAGGAGGACGCCGCGTCCGGCCCGCTGGCGCGCCCCAACGTCCTGCTCGGTCATGTCCCGGTTTCGGGTGCAGGCAGCGAGGACCGCTATCTGGTCTACGGCAACGTGTTTCTGCACAATCCCAGCGAAGCGCTGCTGCAGGCGGAGGGGCGGGTGGCGGTGTACGGCAATGTGTTCATCAACGGCGGCGGCGATGCGATCCGCATCCAGCCGCACAACGACGTGCCGCGCGAGATGAATATCTTCTCCAACACGGTGCTGGCATCGGGCACCGGCATCCAGGTTCGGCAGCGCGAGGGCACGACATATCGACAGCGCGTGATCCTGAATGTGATTGCCGCCGCCACGCCCATCGTTGGCGGCGAGGCGGCTTACAATCTTTCCCTGCCTTATCAGCCAGACTTATTGGCACTTGCGCCGGCCAGGCTGACGCGGCGTCTGCTGGCGCGCAGCCAGGCGGCGCCGCACGCCCCGGCTCCGCTGCTGCACGAACTGGCAGCGTATCCCGATTGGCGACCCAGCCCGCGCCCCGGCGCACAGCTGTCTTCTTCCTTGCTCCCCGCGCTGGACGCGGCAACCCCCTGATGGGCGCAAGCGATACCGCCTCCCGTCGTCTGCTGGTGTCGGCTGCGCTGGCCTATACCGCGTTCGTCGTCTACGGCAGCCTGGTGCCATTGGAATACCGCGCCATCCCATGGGATGAAGCGGTGGCGCGTTTTGGCGCGATTCCGTTTCTGCGACTGGGCATCGGTTCGCGCGCCGACTGGGTGGCCAACCTGCTGCTGTTCATCCCGCTGACTTTCCTGTGGATGGGCGTCCTGACCTCCGGTGCGGGCCGTGCGGGCAGCGTGCTGATCACCCTGCTGCTGATTCCTGCGGCCGCTGCACTGAGTGTCGGCATCGAGTTCACCCAGCTGTTCTTTCCGCAGCGCACGGTGTCGCAGAACGACATCTTTGCCGAAACCCTGGGCGGCATCCTCGGCGTGCTGGTCTGGTGGGGCGTGGGCGGACGGTTTCTCGAATGGCTGCATGCCTGGCAGCAGACGCATGCCCGCGCCGCCCTCGCCGAGCGGCTCGCATGGGTGTATCTCGCCGGCGTGCTGGTCTACAACGTGCTGCCGCTCGACCTCACCATCAGCCTGGTCGAGATTTATCATCAGTGGCGCGACGGCAAGGTCAACCTGATTCCTTTCGGCAGCCTGCCGGGCGATGCGGCCGAGGCGCTGTACGAAATCGCCACCGACGCGCTGATCTGGGTGCCGCTGGCCCTGATGTGGCGACTCGACGGCACGCGCAGCGCCGGGCGCGTGTGGGGCATGACATTTGGTGCTGCCGCCCTGCTGGAGATCCTGCAGTTGTTCGTCTATTCGCGGGTCAGCGATGTCACCGACCTGTTCACCGCCGCCGCCGGAGCGGCGCTGGGCACCTGGGCGGGCGGTCGCCTGGCCGTGCGCGTGTCCCCGGCCAGCCCGATGCCGGCGTGGTCGGCCTGGCTGCCGTTCGCGCTGGCGTTAGCCTGGGTGCTGCTGCTGGGCGTGGTGTTCTGGTTCCCTTTTGATTTCCAGACAAACGGCGCCTTCATCAAGAGCCGGCTCGACTTCGTACAGCGGGTGCCGTTCGAGGTGTATTACTTCGGCACGGAGTTTCGCGCCATTACCGAAGTGCTGCGCAAAACCCTCTTCTTCGCCCCGCTCGGGGGCCTGCTGGCGTGGGGCGTGGCGCGCCAGCCGTGGCGGTGGCGCGTCCCGCTGTTTGCGCTGGCGATGCTGGTGCTGGCGGGACTGCCCGTTGCGATTGAAGGCGGGCAGTTGATGTTGCCGCACAAGATCGTCGACCTCACCGACGGGCTGCTGGCCTGGCTCGGCGGCCTGGCAGGCTATGCCGTGGTGCGGCACCTGCTGCGCGCTCCCCGCCATGCGCCGGTGCGCATCGCCACCAAAGCGGACAAGGATGAGGCCCCGGCAGCCATCGTTGCATCCCCCGGGTCCCTTTCTCGCTGGCACCTGCCGCTGATGCTGGGCGGCATGAGTCTGCTGTTCTGGGTCGCGTCGCAGACCGCGTTCGTGCCGTACAACGTGCGCGAGCTGTTCCGGCCCGATGCGGCCTGGCTGTCGGCGCTGCTGCTTGCGCTGGCATGCGTCTGGCTGGCCGTGTGGCCAGTGTGGCTGGCGCGCCGCCGGGTGTCCGGCCTGTTGCGGATGATTCAGGTGCCGCTGGGCGTGCTGGCATACGGTGCGCTGGCTTTTATGCTGTTGCGCGCTGCCGTGCCGGAGGAGAGCCTGTTCGATCTGGTGGGCAGCCCGATCCTCGACTGGCCGCGCTGGCTGGAACTCGGGCTGCGCTGGATCGCGCTGGCCGCCATTCCCGGCACGCTGCTGTACCTTGCCGCGCAAACCGTCCGTCGCTGGCGCGGGCGGCGGCTCGGTGCACTGCATTTCTGGGCTGCGCTGCCGCCCCTGGCGCTGGCGTATTGGGGGGTGGTGGCACAGGCCGCGACCGACAACCTGACGGAGCTTATCGCCACGCCGCGACCGCTGGCGTTTGCGCTGCTGTGTGCAGGCCTGTATGCAGTATTCGCTG
>JAKACL010000103.1 GCA_021821425.1 Pseudomonadota bacterium | reverse complement strand
AGCCGGGCGATGCAGTAATCGTAGCGGACCTGGCGGCGAAAAAAGACAGCGGCGGCGGCATCCCGCGCGGGCGCCTCTTTTGATGGCCGTACCGGGCAAGCCGCTAATCGAGGTGGAGCGCCTCGAAAAGGACTACCCCACCGGCGCCGGCGTGTTCCGGGCGCTACGCGGGGTGAGCCTCAGCATTGCCGCGGGCGAGTTCGTCGCGATCATGGGCGCGTCGGGCTCGGGCAAGAGCACCTTCATGAACCTGCTCGGCTGTCTCGATCGCCCCACGCGCGGCAGCTATCGCCTCGACGGCATCGACGTCAGCCGCATGTCGTCGGATCAGTTGGCGGCGCTGCGCAACCGCGAAATCGGCTTCGTGTTCCAGGGCTTCAACCTGCTGGCCAAGCTGACTTCACTCGATAACGTCGCCTTGCCGCTGATGTACGCCGGCATGGGCCGCCAGGCGAGGCGGCGGCAGGCGCAGGCGGTGCTCGACCGGGTCGGGCTGGGCGATCGCTCGCACCACACCCCGCTGCAGCTGTCGGGCGGACAGCAGCAGCGGGTGGCGATCGCGCGCGCACTGGTGAGCCGTCCGCGCATCATTTTTGCCGACGAACCGACCGGCAACCTCGATAGCGAAACCAGCCACCAGGTGATGGGCTTCTTCAGCCAGCTCAACCGCGACGAAGGCATCACCCTGGTGCTCGTCACCCACGAAGCCGACATCGCCGCTTATGCGGGGCGGCGCATCCGCTTCCAGGACGGCCGCGTGATCGAGGACGTGGCCGTGGTCACGGCGGCCGCATGATCTTCACCAGCCTGTTCGAGACCGCCTGGCATGCGCTCGCCACCCACCGGATGCGCAGCTTTCTCACCATGCTCGGCATGATGATCGGGGTGGCGGCGGTGATCCTCATGCTGGCGATCGGCCAAGGCGCGCAGGCCATGGTGCGCGGCGCGATCGAGTCGATGGGCAGCAATCTCTTCATCATCATGTCGGGCGCCACCACCACCGGCGGCGCGCGGGTGGCGATGGGCAGCGCGCCCACGCTCACCTTCGACGACGCCGACGCCATCCGCGACCTGCCGGACGTGCTGGCGGCGTCGCCGGTCACGCCCGGCAACACCCAGCTGATCTATGGCGGCGTCAACTGGAGTTCCTCGGTGTTCGGCACCTCGCCCGACTACGCCGTGGTGCGCGACTGGCCGATGGACTCGGGCGGATTCTTCAGCGAGAGCGACGTGCGCAGCGGCGCGCGGGTGGCGGTGATCGGCCAGGTGGTGGCGCGCGAACTGTTCGGCGACGAGGACCCGGTCGGCAAGGTCATCCGCATCCGCCAGGCGCCGTTCGAGGTGATCGGCGTGCTCGCCGCCAAGGGGCAGAGCCTGGACGGGCGCGACCAGGACGACCTGGTGATCGTGCCGATCACCAGCGCGCAGCAGAAGATTTTCAGCGGCGGCCTGCGCAACCGCGCCCGCTTCATCATGGCGCAGGCGACCTCGGAAAAAACCATGGACGCTGCCGAATCCGCGATCAACGAACTGCTGCGCAACCGCCATCGCATCGGCGTCGGGCAGGAAGACGATTTCACCGTGCGCAACCTCACCGCGATCGCCGAGGCCGCCGCGTCGACCACCCGCATCATGAGCCTGCTGCTTGGTGCCATTGCCGCCATCTCGCTGGTGGTCGGCGGCATCGGCATCATGAACATCATGCTGGTGTCGGTGACCGAACGCACCCGCGAAATCGGCATCCGGATGGCGATCGGCGCGCGCCGCCGCGACGTGCTGTGGCAGTTCCTGATCGAGGCGCTGACGCTGTCGCTGTTCGGTTGCGCCATCGGACTGGCGCTGGGCGTCGGCGGTGCCTGGCTGGTCGCCCAGTTTGCCGGCCTGCCGGTCGAGGTGACGCCGGCTTCGGTGCTGATGGCGGTGGGGGTGTCCTTCCTGATCGGCGTGTTTTTCGGCTTTTATCCGGCGCGGCGCGCCGCCAGCCTCGATCCGATCGAGGCTTTGCGCACTCAATGACAGGGCCGGCCGAGTGAACCTTGCTTGCAGGCGCGCATCGAACGCTTAGAATCGTGCCAGGCACTCCCTTTTTAAGGCTTCAACATGGCTCAATTTAAAATCCTTCCCCTGTGCGCAGCCTTGCTGACCGCAACGGCGTGCAGCCAGACCGGAATCAAGGCCTCGCAGCCGGCCGGCGTGCCATCGCAGCCGGCGGCAGACGCGCAGGCGGCGCGCAGCGCCGATGCGGCGGCCGAGCCTGCCGTCGATCACGAAGCGCTGGCAGAGGCCAGGGCGCAGGCCGCGTTGCCCAAACAGCCGCTCACCCCCGATCTGCTGTTCAAATTCCTGGTGGCCGAAGTTGCCGGCCAGCGCGGCGCCATCGGCGTTGCCCAGTCGACCTATCTCGATCTCGCGCGGCAGACGCAGGACCCGCGCGTGGCGCGGCGGGCGGTCGAGGTGTCGATGTTCGCGCGCAATCAGCCCGGCGCGCTGGAAGCCGCCCGGCTCTGGGCCGCGTCCGAAACGGATTCCGAACGCGCGCAGCAGACCCTGGCCGCCTTGCTGCTCAGCGAAGGCCAGATGGACGAAGTCGAGCCGATTCTGCGGAACCTGCTGAAAAACGACACGGCCAACGGGTTTTTGCACCTGTCGGCCCTGATGGGCAAGCTGCGCGACACCCAGGCCGCGCTGGCACTGGTCGAGCGCCTGGCTGCCGATTATCCGGACCTGCCCGAAGCGCAGTTTGCGATTGCCCAGGCCGCGGCGGCTGCCGGCCGCTTCGACGCCGCCATTACCGCGCTGGAGCGGGCCGACGCGTTGCGTCCCGGCTGGGAACCCGCCGCGCTGCGCCGCGCGCAATTGCTCGGCAAAACTTCGAATGCCGACGCCATCCATTTCATGCGCGATTTTCTGGTGCGTCATCCGGATGCCCGCGATGTGCGGCTGGCCTATGCGCGCGCGCTGGTCAATGCCAACCAGTTCGCCGACGCCCGTACCGAGTTCACCCGTCTGACCACCGATTTTCCGCAGAATGCCGAGATCAGCCTGGCGGCCGGCCTGTTGTCGTTCCAGATGGGCGACCACGCCGCAGCGCGCGATTTGCTGACGCGGACGCTGGAATTCAGCCCGCGTGACGCCGACATCGTGCAGTACTACCTGGGCCAGGTGGCCGAGCAGATGAAGCAGCCCGAGGCGGCGCTCGCCCACTACAACGAAGTCCAGTCCGGCAACTATCTGGTACCGGCGCGCGCCCGTCAGGCCGCGCTGCTGGCGCGCGCCGGCAAGTCGGACGAGGCACGCGCCCTGCTGGCGGCCACGCGCGGCGAAAACGACGCGCAGAACGTGCGCCTGATCCAGGCGCAGGCCGAGTTGCTGCGCGAGAGCAAGGCACCCGAGGCGGTCTACGAAATGCTGTCGGAAGGCCTCAAGCGTTACCCCGATTCGGCGGAACTGCTCTACGACCGCGCCATGGCGGCGGAAAAACTGGGCAAGCTCGACGTGCTGGAGGCCGATCTGCGGCGCGTGATCGTGCTGCGCCCCGATGATGCCCAGGCCTACAACGCGCTGGGCTATACGCTGGCCGACCGCACCGATCGGCTGGCCGAAGCGATCGCCCTGCTGGACAAGGCGCTGGCGCTGGCGCCTGAGGATCCCTTCATACTCGACAGCGTGGGCTGGGCGCAGTACCGGTCAGGCAACCTGGCGCGCGCGCAGGAGTACCTCGAGCGCGCCTACAAGGTGCGCCCCGATCCGGAAATCGCCGCGCACCTGGGCGAAGTGATGTGGGCACGCGGCCAGCGCGACGAGGCCGGCAAGCTGTGGCAGTCCAGCCTGCATATCCATCCGCAGAACGAATTGCTGCTGGAAACCCTGCGGCGCCACACGCACTGATGCGGCGTCTTGCCGTGGCGGCGCTGTGCGCGCTGGTGCTGGGCGGCTGCGCCTCGGTGGCGCCGGCGCCCCGCGTCGATGCCCGCATCCCCGTGTTGTCGCCCAACTGGACCTTGCAGGGCCGGATCGGCGTGCAGAGCGGCGAACAGACTCTGTCGGGCCGGATCCAGTGGCAGCACCGGGCGGAATCCGATGACGTGCTGATGACCTCGCCGCTGGGACAGGGCGTGGCGCGCATCGTGCGCGATGCCGACGGCGTCATGCTCGAAGTGCCGAACCAGCCCACGCGCCGCGCCGCGGATGCCGAGACGCTGACGCGCGAGGCGCTGGGCTATGTGCTGCCGGTGGCCGGGCTGGCCTGGTGGGTACAGGGCCGGCCCGCGCCCACCGGCCCGTTCGTGTCGACCCCCGACGCCAGCGGGCGGGTTGCCCAGCTCAGGCAGGATGGCTGGGTGATCGATTACCTGGAATACGCCGCCGATTCGCGCCCGCGCCGCATCGTGGTGGCGCGCGAGGGCCTGCAAATCCGCCTGGTGGCGGACAGCTGGCTGATTCAATGAGCCACGCCTACCCCGCGCCCGCCAAGCTCAACCTGTTCCTGCATGTCGTCGGTCGCCGCGCCGACGGGTATCACCTGCTGCAAAGCGTATTCCGCCTGATCGACCGTGCCGACACCGTGCACATCGGACTGCGCGACGACGGCCGCGTGGTGCGCGAGGGCGACCTACCGGGGGTACCGGAAGACCTCGACCTGGCCGTGCGCGCGGCGCGCCTGCTGCAGGCATATGCCCCGGCCGGCGCCGGCGTGAACATCCGGATCGACAAGATTCTGCCGCTGGGCGGCGGGCTCGGCGGCGGCAGTTCCGATGCCGCCACGGTGCTGCTGGCGCTCAACCGCCTGTGGCAGGTCAATCTGCCGCGCGCAACCCTGCAAACGCTGGCCCTCGAGCTGGGCGCCGACGTGCCGGTATTCGTCTTCGGTCAGACGGCATTTGCCGAGGGGGTGGGGGAAATCCTGCAGCCGGCCGAGGTGCCGCCGGCGTGGTATGTGGTTTTGACGCCGCCGGTGCAGGTGCCAACCGCCGCGATATTTGCGGCGCCGGAATTGACACGCGACACGCCAGCCCTCAAAATAGCGCCCTTTTCCGCAGGCGCGGGTCGGAACGATCTGCAGCCGGTGGTCGTTCGGCGTTACCCCGAAGTGGCTCGTCATCTCGAATGGCTGGGACGGTTCGGCGAGGCCCGCATGACCGGTTCAGGCGCCTGCGTGTTCGCATCCTTCGAGACGGAAGACGCAGCGCGAAACGTGCTGCGTCAGCGGCCTGAAACGATGCAGGGATTTGTGGCGCAGGGGCTCGACAGGCATCCACTGTTCGGTTTTTGCGCCTGAGCAGGACCCATTTATATTGGGGAGTCGCCAAGTGGTAAGGCATCGGATTTTGATTCCGACATTCGTAGGTTCGATCCCTACCTCCCCAGCCAGTTTAAGCGAGCAGCCGCCGGTGGCGGCTGTTTTTGTTGCGAAGTTGCTAGGCCTTCGGAGGCTCGCGTGTCCATAGACAACTTGATGGTGTTTACCGGGAATGCCAACCCGCGCCTTGCCGGCGATGTGGCGCGCCATCTCAACATCCATCTCGGGCGGGCCACGGTGTCGCGTTTTTCCGACGGCGAGGTGATGGTCGAAATTCTCGAGAACGTGCGCGGCAAGGACGTGTTCATTTTGCAGTCGACCTGCCAGCCGACCAACGACACGCTGATGGAAGTGATGGTGATGGTCGATGCGCTGAAGCGCGCGTCGGCAGGCCGCATCACCGCGGCGATTCCGTATTACGGCTACGCGCGCCAGGATCGCCGCACCCGCTCGGCGCGGGTGGCGATCACCGCCAAGGTGGTGGCCAACATGCTGCAGGGCGCGGGCCTGGACCGTGTGCTGACGATGGACCTGCACTCCGACCAGATCCAGGGGTTTTTCGACATTCCGGTCGACAACATCTATTCCAGCCCGATCCTGCTGGGCGACATCTGGAAGCGCAACCACCCGAACCTGATGGTGGTGTCGCCCGACGTCGGCGGCGTGGTGCGGGCGCGAGCGATTGCCAAGCGTCTCGAGTGCGATCTGGCGATCATCGACAAGCGCCGCCCCAAGCCCAACGTGGCGAAGGTGATGCACATCATCGGCGACGTCAAGGACCGCACCTGCATCATCATGGACGACATGGTCGACACCGCCAACACGCTGTGCGAGGCGGCCAACGCGCTGAAGGAGCATGGCGCGAAAAAGGTGATGGCCTACTGTACCCATGCGGTGCTGTCCGGCAGCGCAGTCGAGCGCGTGACGCATTCCGCGATCGACGAGCTGGTGGTGACCGACACCATTCCGCTGCGCGACGACGCGCGCGGCTGCGCAAAAATCCGGCAATTGTCGGTGGCTGAACTGCTGGCGGAAACCATCCGCCGCATCAGCAACGAGGATTCTGTCAGTTCGCTGTTCATCGAGTAAGCAGCATTCAATAGCGAACCGGGAATGCCCCTGGTCGCGGGGGCTGGCACCCTGCGTTGCCCATTTCGGGCAATGCATTTTTAGCAGTTTTTTAGGAGAAGTCTCATGGAAATCGAAGTCATCGCGTTCAAACGCGAAGCGCAAGGGTCGAGTGCGAGCCGCCGCCTGCGCAGCACCGGCAGGGTCCCCGGCATCGTCTACGGCGGCACCGACGCCCCGATGCAGATCGAGCTGGATCACAATGCGCTCTACCACGCGCTGCGCAAGGAAGCGTTCCACGCTTCCGTGCTGTCGCTGACCGTGGACGGCACCAAGCAAAGCGTGCTGTTGCGCGACACCCAGTGGCATCCCTACAAGCAGCAGGTGCTGCATGTCGACTTCCAGCGAGTCGACAAGTCGCACAAGATCCACGTCAAGGTCCCGCTGCACTTCCTGAACGAAGAGACCGCGCCCGGCGTCAAGACCGGCGGCGGCAAGGTCAGCCACGTGGTGACCGAACTCGACGTGACCTGCCTGCCGGGCAACCTGCCCGAGTATATCGAAGTCGACATCGGCACACTGGAACTGGGTCATTCCATCCATGCGAACGATCTCAAGCTGCCCGAAGGCGTGGAATTCGTTGCGCACATTCAGCATGAGAACCCCGCGGTGGTGACGGTCACGCTGCCCAAGGGCATGAAGTCGGACGAGGAGCCTGCTGCTACACCCGAGGCACCTGCTGCACCGGCCGCGTGAGCCTGAACGCAACCCGCCCATGGTTGCGGGGTGAGTCGTCATGACGGCACCTCGCCTGATTGTCGGCCTCGGTAACCCGGGGCGCGACTACGAAGAAACCCGGCACAATGCCGGGTTTTGGTTTTGCGCGCGCCTCGCGCACGGGTGGGGCATCCCGCTCGTGCACGAATCGCGCTTTCACGGCATCGTCGGCCGGCGGGGCGCGCTCTGGATGCTGTTGCCGCAGACCTTCATGAACCGCTCCGGCCAGGCGGTCGGCGCGCTTGCGCGCTTCCATCGCATTGCGCCGGCCGAAATCCTGGTGGTGCACGACGAACTCGACATCCCGCCGGGCCAGTTGCGACTCAAGTTCGGCGGCGGCATGGGCGGCCACAATGGCCTCAAGGACATCACCGCGCATCTGGGCACCCAGGACTACTGGCGGCTCCGCATCGGCATCGGCCATCCGGGCGACCGCAACGAAGTCGTGAACTACGTCCTGAAACCGCCGCGCCGCGAGGAGCAGACCGACATCGACGCCGCCATCGAGCGCGCGGTGGACCTGATGCCGCTGATCGAACAAGGCGAGTGGAACGCCGCCACCCAGCGCGCCAACACCAAACCTACCCTACCCCAGGAAAAACCATGAGTCTCAAGTGCGGCATCGTTGGCTTGCCCAACGTCGGAAAATCCACCTTGTTCAATGCGCTGACCCAGGCCGGCATCGCGGCTGAAAACTATCCCTTCTGCACCATCGAGCCGAATACCGGCGTGGTCGAGGTGCCCGATCCGCGCCTGGCGCAGTTGGCCGCCATCGTCACGCCGCAGCGCGTCGTGCCGGCCATCGTCGAATTCGTCGACATTGCCGGCCTGGTCGCGGGCGCCTCCAAAGGCGAGGGCCTGGGCAACCAGTTTCTGGCGAACATCCGCGAAACGGACGCGATCTGCCACGTTGTGCGCTGTTTCCACGACGAAAATGTAGTCCACGTCTCCGGCAAGGTCGATCCGCTGTCGGACGTCGAGACCATCGCCACCGAGCTGGCGCTCGCCGACCTGGCAAGCGCCGAGAAAGCGCTGATCCGACATGAAAAAGCGGCGCGCGGCGGCGACAAGGAGGCGAAAGCCACCGTCGAAGCCCTGAAGCCGGTACTGGCTGCGCTGAACGAAGGCCGCCCTGCGCGCGCCGCCGGGCTCGACGCCGAGGGCATGGAAGCGATCAGGCCGCTGTGCCTGATGACGGTCAAGCCCACGCTGTATGTCGCCAACGTCAGCGAAGACGGCTTTCACGACAACCCGATGCTGGATGCGCTGAAAGCCTTTGCCGACAAGGAGGGCGCGCCGGTAGTGCCCGTGTGCGCGGCGCTGGAGGCCGAATTGCAGGAATTGTCGGCGGAAGACCGCCTCGACTACCTGAAGGCGCTCGGCTGGGACGAGCCCGGCCTCAACCGCCTGATCCGAGCCGCCTATGATTTGCTCGGCCTGCAGACCTATTTCACCGCCGGGGTGAAGGAAGTGCGGGCGTGGACCATCCACAAGGGCGACACCGCACCGCAGGCGGCTGGCGTCATTCACACCGATTTCGAGCGCGGTTTCATTCGCGCGCAGACCATCGCGTTCGACGATTTCATTGCCTGCAAGGGCGAGCAGGGGGCCAAGGAGGCAGGCAAGATGCGTGCCGAGGGCAAGGAATACGTCGTCAAGGACGGCGATGTACTGAATTTCCTGTTCAACGTGTAAGGGCGGATTTACGCCGGCAGTGTTTGACACCGCCTCGCTAAGCCCCCTATAATCTCGCGCTTCGTTTGGGTGGGGTTCCCGAGCGGTCAAAGGGATCAGACTGTAAATCTGACGGCTCTGCCTTCGAAGGTTCGAATCCTTCCCCCACCACCAGAGTTTATGCAGTAGGAGCAGGGCGAAGCGGGAGGAGCGTGGTTGTTGACGCTGTGGCGGCTTTACAACCACGGCCCACCCCATGCGGGTGTAGCTCAATGGTAGAGCTGAAGCCTTCCAAGCTTAAGACGAGGGTTCGATTCCCTTCACCCGCTCCAGTTTTTTGTAATGGGCTTATTTGGTTGTAAGTCCAAGGCCCATGTAGCTCAGTGGCAGAGCACTCCCTTGGTAAGGGAGAGGTCGGCAGTTCAATCCTGCCCATGGGCACCATTTTGGGTGCTTGCCGATTAAGGTTGGCGCACTCGTTTAGTTAGGCAGTTGTCAAAGTCGTCGCATCGTTACTTGTGCAAAATTGAGGGGTACTTGAAATGGCTAAGGAAAAATTCGAGCGGACCAAACCGCACGTAAACGTTGGCACCATTGGACACGTTGACCACGGCAAGACCACCTTGACCGCGGCGATCACCACCATTCTGTCGAAGAAGTTTGGCGG